>NZ_JABXKM010000201.1 GCF_017115025.1 Nostoc sp. NOS(2021)
GGGAACCGGATTTTCTTGTTTCCCCCCTTTATAAGGGGGGATTAAGGGGGGTAATAATTCGATTAAAATCACAACATACCACTTTTAAAACATCCTCTAAAGGATAAAGTTATGATTGCGAGTCCAGATGGAAAGTATATGACTCCCCAAGAATACCTGGAATGGGAAGAACACCAAGAAATTAAATATGAATATATTGATGGTGAAGTTTTCGCTATGACTGGGGGTACTATTCCCCATACTAGTATTGCCTTAAACTTAGCTTCGGCGTTAAAAAGTCACTTCCGAGGAAGTTCCTGTCGCGCTTTTATGGCAGATGCAAAAGTAGGAGTAACTGAGAACGGGCCGTTTCACTACCCGGATGTTGTGGTGAGTTGTGATGAAAGAGATAGACAAGCGATTAAATTTATTCAGTATCCTTGTTTAATTGTTGAAGTTCTTTCCCCTAGCACGGAAGCTTACGACAGGGGCAAAAAATTTATGCAGTATCGGCGTATTCAGACTTTACAAGAATATGTCCTCATTGATGCTGAAAAAATTAGCTTAGATTGCTTTCGTATAAATGACAAAGGGATTTGGGAGTTACATCCTTATGAAGAAGGGGATGAAGTTCATTTAACTAGTGTTGATTTTCAATTTCCTATTTCTTTGGTGTATGAGGATGTTCTGTTTCCAACTTGAGTTTAGGGTAAACTACAGATGGTGGCAGAAAATGTAAAACTACATTCGGATGATTAAAAATGACAACACGCGAAAGAGAACAGTTAATTAAAGATATCAACGTACTGCTACATCAAGCTTATGACAGTACTTTAGATGAAATTTATGCACTCTTAAAAAGAATCGATGATGTAGACGATGAAGAAGACTTAAAAGCCATTAAAGAAGCTAGGGAAGATATACGCATTAATGGCACTGTGTCTTGGGATGAAATTCAAAACGAAATAAGAAATGAAATAAACAAGGATGTTGCGTGAGTTACGAAGTTAAATTTTCAAGGGGTGCGAAAAAGCAGTTTAGGAAACTACCTATAGACGTACAACAGCGCATACAAACTAACATCAACGACTTGGCAATAGAACCACGTCCAAACGGGGTAAAAAAATTACAAGGTGATGATAATTCATATCGTGTTCGAGTAGGAGATTATCGAGTTGTTTATGAAGTAGATGATGATGTTTTGATAGTAACTGTAATTAAAGTAGGACATCGTAGTGAGATTTATAAAGATGAAAGTTAGCGTAGTGGGGAATATCGGTGCGATGCCTACGGCGGCAAGCTACGCTAATTTTGGTAAAATAGTTATGCTTATGCTGAACCCGCAGTGCCAGGATGGACTATGTTAGTGGATAATTTGTTTGTTTAAGCGATCGCATCTATACTAGTATAAAATAATGTGCTAATAAGTGCGTAGATGTCGCTTTTGGCTTTCGGTTAAAATAGCAACTTGGGTTAAATATTAAAACAATGGCTGCAAATAGAATCAGGGTTGCTAAAGATAAGGCTGAGTTGGTGAAATCTCTAGTAGCATCAAAAGACACAACTGGGCCTTTTCAGACTTATGTAGAAGTAATGGTATTTGCAGCAGCATTAGGGGTTAAATATAAAAAGCGCGTTACTTTAGACGTAATTTCTAAAGATTTATCCCCGCTGCGACAAGATTATTTTACCAGCAGCTTCACTCTATTAATTAATTTGTTGGCTATCACCGAAACAGAAAACATTAAGATTATAGGTGATGATAATGTAGCTGACGAGCAACGAATTCACATTTTTGAAGAGTATGCTAATGCTGGTTTAGATATTATACAAAATGAACTGCGTGGAGCAGTAGACTATTCAGAGCGACTTTTATTGATTCTTAGTTATGAAAGAACGAATGCAGAGCAACAAGATGAGGAATTTGATCTAACCAAATTCCTATCTTGATTTTTAAAATGGTTAAAAAAGCAATAACTTTACATCCACCCCAGTGTAATTTTTACTGTTTTGACTGCATCTGTTACTGCACTAACAGTAGCAGATATTCTATATGGCTTGTCTGGATTTTTAGGTTGGGCATCTATTCTAATTACGTTATCCTTCCAAAGTTGGTTTTCTCTTGACCAATCTAACTGTGCTAGTTGTGAAATTTTTTCTTCATTAAAATAATTGTTTTCTGGATCATATATATAGTGCAATAAACGCCCTAAAACTTCCAGTCCAACGCTTATACCTAGAATACAGTCTTCTTTAAATGCAGTTACTTCATCTGTTGTGATTTCTTCAACAGTTGTATCAGCAATATACTCAGTGTTACTACATTCTGAGAAAAATCTATTAAGACAGATAACCAAAGGATCTGATGCTTGATAAACATCATAATCTCGAAGCTGATTACCTGGATCGTTAGTAAAAACGCAACTTACAAACCTAGCTATAAAATTGGTTGTGTAAATCAGCTTTTGTTTAGTTGCAGGACTTGATTTAATTTTCTCTGTCTTACCCTGAAACATTGGCACTCGTTTTATTAATTCTTTAGTAATACCAACTCGGCCAGAGAACTCACCAAATGATAATAATAATGATTTATCTAGTTGTTTGGTTTGAGCCATGTCTCGGAAATCTGCCTGACACTGTTGAAAATCACCCTCTAAAACTAGAGTAATTGCAAAATCATCATCACTGATTAAGTGGCTTTCAGTACTTTCTATCAATTCGTGAATTGCACGTTTACGGTGTTGTCCATCAGTTATGTCCAACTTGACTCCACGACGAATAACAACTAGACAAATGCCCCTACCCAGTTCAAGAATTGTTATGTCTTTTGGAGCTACATTAGCGGTCAAAGTTCCTACAATCCAAGGTTTTTCTTTTCGAGAACGGTCTACAATATATTTTTTAATTTCATCAGCATGACCTTTAACCTCTGGGCGATTTTTACCAGAATCAGGATCATTCCCAGTGGATGGTTTAGCTTGGAGAAGACCAGAAAAGTCACTCGCAGGTACATTAATTTGCAGCATTGTCCGCTTTCCCTGCTGAAAAATCAGCCCTGGATAGCAGCGATCGCGATGATATTGTGAGAAAAATGGCTCAATAAAGGAGCTAAACTGAGCTTTCATCTGAGGAGAAATGCTATTATTGCCATCCTCAATCGGTTGAGCCATATAAATGCCTAATATAAATCAGTAGATGTTAGCAAACATGATATGCAACCCTTATAGACTGTAGCATCGGTAAAAACCACAGTGCAAAATCCCTACTTAACTTTGCTAGTTCAAGATATGTGGAAATCCTACAGCTTTTGGATCAACAAACTTGCCATCAAAACCTATAGTTTTATCTTCCACAGTCCTAGCATCCGCCAAAGCCTTGCGAAGTTCAGCACGTTCCATGTGTTCCTGAATTCCACCCAGGATATAAACCAATAACTTTGCCGCCAAATCTCGTCCAGCAACCTGTACCCGCCTTTTATTTGGGTCATACAAAACCCCATACCAGAGAGATTGGGGATATTCCATACCACTAAAACCACCTTGCTGGTCAAACTTCCGCAGTTTCTTAAAAATATCTGCCAGCAAAAAACCTTTTTTAAAAACCAAAATTCCGATAGCTTGCGCTAACGCAACTTGAGCAACCGGACGGAAAAGCATATTTCCTTCACCTCCATCTTTCTCAAAGCTGAACCGCCGTAAAGCTGGTGTATCCTCATGTTCTAAAATCTTATAACTGGAAAGACTAGCCAAAGAATCAAATAGCTTTCTAAATTCCTCAATTCCCTGCTCAAGTTCTTCATCCTCTGGACGCATGGGAATTAGACCTTTCTCCAAGGGTTTCCAGTGGGGGAACTTTTGACCCAAATATCTCTCAGACATATCTTGTAGAGCTTGCAAAGTGGTCAAAACTGTAGAATTGGAAGCCACTGTTGCACTATTCCAATTAACACGAGGATTGCGATCTTGTCGTTGTTCTAATAGTGGATGTGTAACTGCAATTTTTCTCGCAACGATCGCAAAACCATCATCTTCATTTAACTGTGTTAACTGACCTTTAGTCAAGGGTGCAGCCATCAGATTGACATGAACAAAAATCGATCTCACCCTCCGCCTTGCTTCGGTGCGAGTTTCCCCAGCCGCTACCGCACAGATGAACTCAATACCAATTTTTTCCTTGGGTAAATTTTGCAAGTAAGCAAGGTCTACTTGATACTTTTCTATCAAATCATTGACTGTAATAAAACTGTCATCAGCACCTTTATCTTTTTTATAACGCTGGAGTTTGCGAGTTTTAATTAACTCCATCAACCCCTGTACACCCATTAATCGATGTTGACCATCTAACGCATAAATAGTGACATCATCCTCAGAAATATTTAACAGACCTACTTTAGCGTCTTTATCTAGGGGGATGAAATCAGTAGTAGATTTTGTGGCGCGTCCTTCGCTATCCCACTCAGCAGCTTTGGAATTATCCACCCACGGTTGATTAATTACTACTAACACTGGCGGAAACTTATGATTTTGTCGAGCCGCTAAATACTGCACTAGCGGT
The DNA here is from genome assembly GCF_017115025.1 of Nostoc sp. NOS(2021). Lineage (GTDB taxonomy): Bacteria > Cyanobacteriota > Cyanobacteriia > Cyanobacteriales > Nostocaceae > Nostoc. The sequence continues at coordinate 4,534 of NZ_JABXKM010000201.1, forward strand.
GCTTGACGTGACCAATCAAGGGGACGCTGCTGAATTTCATCAATGCTATCCGCGTCAATCTCGACATTATCAGTCTCATGATTATACTTTTTTTGAAACAGAGGTAAGCCAGAGGCGAAGTGAACCCGACCTGCAAACCATTCCAAGGTAACAGAGCTAACATAAGCCTCAGTACCACCCATTTCGGTTTTTTGGACGAGAATCTGATCTTTTCTCCCTAAAAAGTTCTCTAGGAGTAAAGCTAGTACCTGTTTTTCCTTGTTTTCCCGTTCCAGGTACTCTCTAGCGATGTCAACAGTTGGGTCAGATGTACTATCTTTCATGTTAAATTTTAAAAACAGAATAGGATTATGTCGTTTAATTATCCAAAAAATTGGATATTAGTAGTAAAGTTTTTAAAAACTTTTTTTCAACCCACGCAGGTGGGTTTTGTCTGTATAGCTGCGAATTCTATTCGCCCGGATATTACTTTTATTCAACCCATGCAGGTGGGTTTTGTCTGTATAACCGCGAATTCTATTCGCCCGAATATTACGCCAGTGTTTCCAGAGAGAAGGAGAAATGACTACAGCACAACAACCAGAAAATAAAGTTCAGCAAGCACGTACTGTAGCAGAGTTAGTGGACTATATCCAAGCTCTCACCACAGAAATTCAAGAATTGTATTGTTTAGATGAGATACCTTGGGTTTTAGGCGTGTCTTGGGGAAAAGATTCTAGTACAGTATTGCAGCTTGTATGGAATGCGATCGCTGCTCTTCCTCCAGAAAAAAGAACTAAAACAGTCTATGTAATTACAACAGATACTCAGGTAGAAAATCCTGTAGTGTCTGCTTGGGTTCGCAAATCCTTGCAAAATCTCAAGGTAGCTGCTAAAAAACAGGAGATGCCAATTGATCCACATCTACTACAACCAGTAATTGAAGACACATTTTGGGTAAATCTTATTGGTAAAGGATATCCAGCACCCCGTAACCAGTTTCGCTGGTGTACACCACGTTTAAAAATTAATCCCGCCAATCAATTCATCCGTGAAATAGTTAGAGCTAACGGTGAAACAATTCTTGTATTGGGTACTCGCAAAGCAGAAAGCTCTAAACGTGCTGCCACAATGAAAAAGCATCAAGTTGATAGAGTGCGAGATCGCCTGAGTCCTAATGCCAGCCTACCTAATTCTTTAATCTATACCCCTATTGAAGATTGGAGTAATAACGATGTCTGGATATACCTGAATCAGTGGGATAATCCTTGGGGACAAAGCAATAAAGAATTATTCACTATGTATCGAGGTGCAACAGCCGATAATGAATGTCCACTAGTCGTTGATACTTCTACTCCTAGCTGTGGTGATTCCCGATTTGGCTGCTGGGTTTGCACAATCGTTAGTAAGGATAAATCGATGGAGGCAATGATCCAAAATGATGAAGAAAAAGAATGGATGCAGCCATTATTAGATATCCGCAACGAACTAGATATTAAAGATGACTGGGACAAGAGAGATTTTAGAAGAATTTGGGGAGATGTCCAACTATTTGAACGCAATAAAAACGGTGAAATTTCTGTTGAACCAATACCTGGCCCCTATACTAAATATTGGCGGGAACATTGGCTCAGACGATTATTAGAAGCGCAAACAAAAACCCGTCGGACAGCGCCAGAAAATATGCGCGATATCACCCTAATTACTCTCGAAGAAATGAGCGAAATTCGCCGCATTTGGCTAGAAGACAAACACGAATTTGATGATAGCTTACCCCGGATTTATCAAGAAGTGACTGGCGAAGAATTTCAAGATCCCCGTCCCGGTGCTGACTATAGCCTACTAGGTCGTGATGAATGGATAGTATTAGAAGAAATCTGTGAAGGTGACGCGATGCACTTGGAACTCATGGCGAAATTGTTAGACACAGAACGCCAGTATCGCAAAAAGACTCGTCGCGTGGGGATATACGAAACCCTAGAAAAATGTTTTAATACGAGTTCCCGTTCTCCAGAAGATGCGATTAAAAATGCTCGTTTGAAACGCGAATTAAGCGAAGCAGTTAGTCAAGGTGATGTTGCAAAAGTCAAGCAGATGACTTTAGGCGATGTTACAGCAATTAATGAGGTAGATGAAGGTGAAAGTGATGAAGAGGTAACTTGGGCAAGTATGAAATTTAAAAAGGAAAACTCAGAATAATAGAAGACGGGAGTCAACCAAACTACTTAAAGAAGGCTTAACAAAGTTGGGTTATCTTAAAACAAGCGAGGTTCTATGATTCAAGCCATACACAAATTAGTAACTTTTGAAGATTTTGCAGCTTGGCGGCCTGAGGGTGGGAGATACGAATTACATGATGGCGTGATTGTTGAAATGGCACAACCAGTGGGAGATCATGAGGATATTGTTGGTTTTTTGGCGCTAAATATATCTATTGAAATTGGGCGACAAAAACTTCCTTACTTCATTCCAAAAACTGTATTAGTCAAGCCATTTGAAGGTGAATCAGCTTATTCACCAGACATCTTAATAATCAATCGACCAAATTTAGTGAATGAGCCTTTATGGAAAAAAGAATCAACTGTATCTCAAGCTGCATCTATTCCATTGGTTATTGAAGTTGTTAGTACTAATTGGCGAGATGATTACTACAAAAAATTAGCTGATTATGAAGCTATAGGTATTCCCGAATATTGGATTATAGATTATGCGGCTATAGGTGCTAGGAAGTTTATTGGCAATCCTAAGCTGCCTACTATATCCATTTATCAATTAATTGATGGTGAGTACCAAGTTACTCAATTTAAAGGCGATACCCATATTGTCTCGCCTACTTTCCCAGAATTGAATTTAACCGCCGAACAGATTTTTCAAGCTGGAGGTGTGCAAATCTAGCCACGCTTACCAACACCGAGACAGATACAATCGCATTTCTTAACAGTTAGTGATGGTATTATCTATATTTCATAGACAATATTTTTTCTGAATGGGTCAGACAAAACCATCTAATTAATTTTATCTGATTCCTTTCATCACAAACTTTCTGCTTCTGCGATCGCCGTCGAACTCATGTTAATCTTAAAAATCAATGATATTTCTTGAACTCGTATTACAAAACTTTGGCCCCTACAGTGGGAAACAGGTAATTAATCTTAACCCAAAAATTGATGAAGAAAACTCGCGTCCAATTATCCTATTAGGTGGCATGAATGGCGGCGGAAAAACTACGCTGATGGATGCCATTCGTCTCGCTCTTTATGGCCCCCGCGCCCAATGTTCCACCCGTGGTAATTTAAGTTATAACGATTTTCTTAATCAATGTGTTAATAACCAAATAGATCCAGTTGTAGACACCCGTATTGAATTACTTTTTGAACATATTGAAAATGATAAACCAATAAAATACCGTGTTGTGCGTAGTTGGACAAAAAACCCTAAAGATGGTAAAGATACATTAGGTATTTTAGGCGACAGTGATACCTGGCCTGATGCTTTAGTTAATATCTGGGATGAATATATAGAAAATCTTTTGCCATTAGGTATTTCTAACTTATTCCTATTTGATGGTGAACAGGTTAAAGAACTCGCAGAACAGGAAATACCACCACCGATTGTTGTTGAAGCTATTCGCGGACTTTTCGGGCTAGAGTTAGCAGATCGTTTAGCTGTTGATTTAGATATTTTAGTTAACCGTAAACGCAAAGAATTTGCTGATACTAAAGATTTAGCGAACCTAGAAGAAATTGAAAAAAGATTGACGCAACAGCAACAAGATTATCAAGAAAGTGAACAGAATTTAGAAAATATCAAAAATCAGCTAGAAGAATTAGAAGTAAAGCAGCAAGAAGCTTTTGATAAATTCATTTCTGAGGGTGGTAAAATTGCGGCAGAACGCAATCAACTAGAACTACAACAGAAAGCGAAAACTGCGGAAGTTGAACAAGTGCGTCAGTTAATGTGTGAATTGGCGGCTGATGTTTTACCCCTAGCATTAATTCCCAATTTACTTACTCAAGTGCAAACGCAGGGAGAAAAAGAATTTCGCCATCGACAAATCCAAATTTCCAAAGATTTGTTAATTGAGAGAGATCAGCGCTTACTCAGTTGGCTAAGTCAGGTAGAAATTGCTCTAACAGAAGTTGAAAAAATTCAATCATTTCTAGTCGAAGATGTAGATAACTTATATGCAAAGACTCTCGAAATGGAAGCACCTTGGTTATTAGCTGATGATGAAACGTTAAGTCAGCTAGATAATCTTATCTATCACTTGCAAAATTCTCAAATTTCTGCAAAAGAAAAATTAGCTATTATCAAAAATAAAGAAGAAGAAATTATCACTCTGGAAAGGCAAGTACAAACAGCAGCAGCACCAGAAGATTATACAAAGCTGCGTCAGACAGTAGAAACGGCACAAAATCAAGTTGTTGAAGCTAAAGCAAATTACGAAACAATTCGCCGCCGTTTAGCTGAATTAGAAACTATTATTGCTAAGTCCAAAAAAGAATTAAGTGATTATACTGTAGAAAATACTAAATATAAAAATAACGAACATATCATTACCTCTGCGGCTAAAGTTCAAGAAACACTCAAGATTTTCCGTGAAAAATTAACTTTGAGAAAGCTCAATAAATTAGAGGAAGAAGTTAAAAATTGCTTCCTTTATCTCCTCCACAAATCAGATTTAGTGCATCGTATCGCTATTGATACCAATACTTTTGGACTTTCCTTATATGATTTCAATGGTAAACCCGTCCCCAAACATCGCCTCTCGGCTGGTGAAAAACAATTATTAGCGATCGCATTCCTCTGGGGTTTAGCCAAAGTCTCAGGACACCGCCTACCAGTAGCAATCGATACGCCACTAGGTAGACTAGATTCCTCTCACCGCACTAACTTAGTTGAACGTTACTTTCCATCCGCCAGCCATCAAGTAATTTTGTTATCTACGGATACCGAGATTGGACAGAAACAAGTAGAAACACTGAGAGAAAACGAAGCGATCGCTCGTGAATACCTACTCAAATACGACTCTACCACCCGTCAAACAACAGTGGTAGAAAATCAATATTTTTGGTGATTCTTTTGGTGGGATATAGTATTTACTTTGTCTCCACATAAATTTCTCTACCAAACTGCCTGAATTCATCATCGAGATAATATAGCGAATTTCGGATTGCTTGGCGTAGTTTACAAGCAGGTTCCAGGCAATCACGCTCGTAGTCCATTAATGTTAATTCTAAATGAGGATAGAGAATTTTTAGAAACCCTGATGCTGATTTGAGAATAGAATTTTGGTCACGAATAGTCACATTTTTGGCAAATTTAGTATGCTGTTCTACATAGAACATGAAACGATTGTCTTGGCGTAGAGATAGCAATACTTCACCAAAGAAATCCATTTTTAAACCAACTTGAGAAGCTATCATTTCTCTTTGAAACTTAGGAATTTTCCAACCGGGGAGAATACCACATAATCGGTCTAATAATGCAGTTTCAGCAAAAAATTTGGGGAGGTTAGCAATTAAATTCTCTTCATTGCGTGGTTCTAATTGATCATCTAATTCAATATTAGCTAGCATCACTAACCCGCAGTCACTAGAAATATCTGCAAAACCAGAGCGATTATAACGACCGCTAGCAAAATAATTTTTGAGTGGCCCAATGACCTCTTCAGGATTATCGAAAGTTAAACTTTGAACTTCATCTAAAACCAGAACTTCATGACGACCGAGTAACCCAACTTCTTTAGTTCTGCCGTTGATAAACAATTGGGCAGGAGTCACTTTACCACCACTAATTAAAGTAACTTTACTACTGATATTTTCAAAAAAGAAGCTTTTTCCAGTACCTTTAGGAGCTAGTTCTATTACATGATAATTAGCTTCCACTAATGGTAATAACCTAGCCAAGATCCATGTTTTAGCTTCCGGCTGATAACTGGGATACTGGGGGTTAAAACCCATTGAGCAAAATATTAAATCCCGCCATTGTTGTGTTTCCAGTTCTCCTGTCTGTTTGGGTTTGCCTTCACCAAAGCAAAAAACCAGCACAGGAAGACGTTGGATCGATTTTCGGAGAACAGATACGCCAACCACAACTTCTTCAGGAAATAGCCCACCGTGAGAACCGATAATTTTTTTATTGCTAGTGTAGCTAAAAGAACCTAAGCTGGCGGAGCCTTTGACAATACTAATATCGTGGGGAAGACCGTAGCGATCGCCTTCTAAAACCACAAACCTGGTATCATCAGTTTTACCGATCGCCATTCTCCCCTTTGGTTCCAGTTCTGGGGGGCAATGGGTGATTTTTTCGGAAGTACCCATCATTTGACCATGATCGCTGGCAATAACGATTCTGAGTGCATCTGGATCGGGGTATTGTTGCAAACAGTAATCAATTCTCTTGGCAATGCCTTCTAGGGCGTGGGGACGATCAAGTTCGTAAAGGCTTTGCCAGTCTTTTTGACTGTGATAAAGACTATCGAATATATCTGTATCCCAACAATACAACTTAGAAGTCTTTTTTCTCAAAGCGCTGTAAAGTTTGTCAACTTGTCTATCTGTATAACGTTTGCCCATACCCATTTTTACAAAAGCTTTGCCAGCATCCGCAACCCAAGCAGAATCATTAGGCAACAGTTGAGCGTATAGACTCCATTTAGCATATTCTGTTTTAGTGGGCAGGATACTAAATCGAGGCTCAATGGCAGTTTCTACAGCCAGTTTGTAATTATTGGTTAGCAAAGACAAAAGTTTTAGATGATCTAACCATCCTAAGCCATCGACCACAACCCAAAAGACAGGACTATCTTGGCAAAGATTTTGCACTGTTGATGCAACGCTGTAGTTGAGGTAGGAATTTTCTACTGAGTCTACCTTCATTTGGGGGTAGTGCTGGAGCATCCATTTGACAAAGCTATCCGCCAAACTATCACTAATTTTTGGTGCAACGGCAGATTGCTTAATAACTTCCCAGTGACGGAAGGGCAGGTAATCTTTTGTTGCCCAAGCTAAAGCTTGCCCAGGAGTAGCATTTAAAGCCAGGGGTTCGGGGGGATGTTGATTAAGATTTAATTCTTGCTTCTGCTGATAGCTAAGATAAGGGGTAACTTTCGCTTCCCTGGCTTGGTTAATCCAGTTAGGCCGATTGCCAAGAACCTTGTAGGCACAATTTGCAATTCGCTCCATACCTACTTGGTTAGTAGGCATTAGGGTATCCAAGACTTTACCTTCGGTGCGGGAGATGAGTTGTTCCCAGTAGCTATCAAACTCTTGTCTGAGTAAGTCGGGAACTGGTAAGGGATACTTGCCGATGTCGTTGAAGACTGGTTCTGCTATGCCTAACCAGCGACGTAGGAACAATAATTTATCTTCAGTCTGGTAATAGTTTGCTAACTCATGTTCTTTGAACCGTTGCTGCCAAACTCGCTCTAAGGGTTTGTATTCTTCTGGAACTGGAATTGACAACCAAGCAGCGAGATGTGAAATCGAGGCTTGGGCAAACCATATCTGTTCATTACTGTTAGTGATATTGTCTGCCAAAAAATGAGCAATGGGGTTGTCTTGGGGATAAGAATCTAACTTGGTAGCTAGAATCAGTAGTTGCTCGTCAGTCCAATCATGGGGTAACGGTACATTAGCAAACAATTGCCCTAGTATGTAGCGGGGATGTTGCTTAATCTCCGTGATTTCCTCAGTTCTATTCCACGATCGCAGCCAAGTTTCGGCCCATTTGCATAATCGCTCACCTCTTACCCAGCAAGGTTCGGCACTGACACCAAAGAACTGTATCCATTCCACTTCTGTTGTAATTCGGATATAGCCGGAGGGAATATCGTACAATCCAGTCGGGTCTAATATGATCTGTTTATCACTCATCCCTATTACTCCTCCCTCTTTTCTGAGAGAATTTGCCCTAACCTCTCGTACACATTTTGTTGCTCTAAATGGGGAAGTTGCCGTAACAGTACAAAAATTTGATTGGTTATATCTTTCTCCCGTTCCTCAACGCATTGACGTTCTATATTCTCTAATGACTGAGTTTCTCTAACACTAATTAAGTTAATATAATTAGATTTTTCAGATTGAATTTTCTCCAGTAAATTATTTGCTGCTTCAAGTTTCTCTGCATCATCAAACGATTGGTTTATTTGAGTAAAACTGTTTTCTAAATCTTTGACCCATTGCTGGGCCACAGCTTGTTGCTGCTGGAGAATTTGTGATTGTTTTTGTTCATCTTCTTGTATTTTATTCCTAAAATTTACTTCTAACTGAGAAATTCTCCCTTGAAAGCGGTCAGCATTATAGATATTCAACTCCCCACTAGCAATTATTGCCAAAGCATGATTACAACTGGTAATATCACTTTGTTGATAACGAGTTTCTAGACTTTGTATTTGCTCTAGGTCATGCTTTAAACTCTGGATTTGTGGTTGTAGTTCTTGATAGTCTCTGTAATCAGCCGAATCTTGAAAAATAACATCAAGCTTGGCATATTCTGTATTAATAACATCTAATTCTGGGAGATTATTTACTGAATGTAGTCGAGTGCGAAGATTCGCCAGACTAGAACGATCGCTAGTGATTTTGTTTTGAATTAACTGCACAATTTCAGCAACCTCACGCTGAAATTTATCGGGATAATTGAAGCGAGATTGTAAATTTTCAACTTCTTGAAGTGCTGCTTGAGAAAGATGAATAGTTTTAATTTTCGTTGCAGAATTGCGAATATTCTGCATAATTTGTGTATCTTCAGCTTGCTTTTGTCCTGCTTCTGCCTGCTGCCTAATGTCTGTTAATCTGATGTTGCTGGTACGGAGGGCATTTTGCAAACTCTCAATTAAATGGGGAGGCAAATCTGCAATTTGGGTAATCTGGTCAATAATTCCTTGAATTTCAATTTTATAAGTATTGCAAGCTTGTTCGGTAGATAGTGACTCAGCACGGTTGTTTTCTGCTGCTACAAGTTGGTCAATTTTATTACTGACAGTTTGAAATGCTTGAGAGAAGCGATCGCGTTGTTGTTGTGTTGGTAAAATCGAGGTATCTGGCGATCGCTTCAACAGTTGCGGGTAAAGTGGTAATAGTGCTGCCAATTGTGCCTCATGAGGTAATTTTTCCACAGCTTGCACTGGTTGTAACCACTTGTCAATTTCAGCAACCGAAGCACTAATCTGCTTTCTATTCTTAGTTAACTCTTCTTTTTCTAACTCATCTGGTTCATTAAACTCTAAAAAAGCAGCAACGACCTCTAGATACTCCTGCGCCTGATCATAATAGTTTATTAGCGATGCCGAAATCGGCATTTCTGCTTGTTGGCGGCGAATTAGTTTAGACTTTTGTTTAATAATCCAGTCCTCAACAAATACAGTGGGGTTTTGGAGAATATCAGTATTACCCCAGTCTTTCAAGGATTGTGTTTTCAACGTCACATTTAACCTTTTGGAACCAAGTTCGATATAGCCCCGGAGAGATACTTCTTTGCGGTGGATTGCCAACCATCCTGCTAGCAACATAGTAAAGTTATACTCGCTATAACCAAAAGGTGGCGCAGAAAGTACTTGCCAAATTGTTTCTAGACCAAAAGTATTTTGTGGTAATCCTTCTAAATCAGTTATTTCAGAAATTTTATCCCAGGCAGCACGGATTTGTTCATTAGTTGGTTCTTGAACGATATATTTATCAGATGTTTTTTTGAATAGACCCCATAACCGGACAAAAATCTGGTCAATAACAGTACTATAAGAACGGTCAAGGGTCTGTTGACTGAAATTATCTTTTATGAAGATTTGTTTGGCAGTCCAGCCGACAATTTTTTTACCTGTCGGATGGCCTGAACGCATTTTATCCATTTCATCCACAGGAGGAACAAAGGTATATAAATCTTGTAAAAGTACACTGATTACCCGTTGCGCTTTGTGTTGTTCCGCAGATGGAATTGTATCGATTCCCACACAATGATATGTACAATTATTTAATAACCTTGTTAACCGTGTGTTTGCTTCTTTTTGCCAACGCTCAAGCTGTTCTTGATAAGCTTTTCCCAACAATCTTTTATCAGCACTGTTCGTCTCTTCAAGAGCTTTTATCTGTATAATTACACGGTCTAAATTCCCGGTTTCTTCTCTAGGAATAGCAACGGCAATGTAATTTTTAATTGGTGATTTAGATAAATGATTAACTACAGTATTACGAAACTCTTGCAACTCCTCTTGAGTCTCTGTTAGAACATAAGCTAAAATTCCCTTCTCTTTGCTATCTCTCAGAATACGATTATTCTCTAGTGCTTTAATGAATTTATCAATACTATATATCTTCCGCTCAAATCGCCAGTCTTCACCCACTAACTTGTTATCCTTGACAAACTTTGTAGCACTAATTGTATTATTAGATTTATCTTTTTTCTCTTTTTCAAGAATATTAATTTCACCACAATACGCAATAACATCATTAATGGATGTTGTCTGAAATTTGATTTTTTCTTCAATTTCTTCTTGAATACTTTTAGGGTTGATTCCTTCCCAGAAACGATAAAGCTTAATTTCTGCTTGGTGATAAATTAAGTCTCTTTCCTTTTCTAGTTTATCTAGTGCTGTCTGGAGTCTCAATTTAGTTAAACCTGTTAAAGCTACTAAAATCTCTTGATGTTCTTCTTGGTCTGCTTTGGTCAGTTTTTCTCCACTAGCTTCATATAAGAATAAAGCTTTAAGAGCAATTAATTCATCTGCATCATCAGCACCTATGACTAAATCTACAGCTTTTTTATAATTGGTATAAACAGGGTAATTAGAAAAGTTTTCAATAAAGGTATCTACTAAAGCAATGGGAGAAATGTAATTAAGTTTTCCAGCATTTTCTACAGGCTGAGTTGCAATGAAATTTTTGACATAGCCTTTTATAAACTGAATAGCAGTCCGATCTTGGGTAAAATCAAGGTTGCACAGCAGATATGCTGTAAGAGGATGTAGGGGAAAACAACCCTCAGATAAGTGGGTATAAAACTCTTGGAAAGACCAGCCTTTGTTTTTATAAATTTTAATTCTTCGTTCGTAAGCTGTTTCAGCTTCTCTTCTCAGCGTGTCGTGCCATTTAGAACGGAATGCTTGCCAAGTAGAATTATTTTTTGGCAACAATAAGTTTTCTATTACTAGTTCCAAGCTAGAAGTAGGGTTATCGTAAGTGGTGCCATCTTTTGGTGCAAGGCGAGTTGCTATCTTTTGGTACTCTGGTATGGCATTTGCGGAAATCCCCAATGCCCTACCAGGATGAATTTGGGTGAAACTTAGTAGAGCAATTTTTCCTTTGTAGTTTTCGCAAATGTTAGTAATATTTTGCAGTGCAGTACCTCCAGCACCTATCTCATCTGCTGACCAAGATTTCAGATAGTAATTAAGCTCATCAAATAAAATTAAAATTCCCTGGAAATGGGCATTTTGTCCAGTACAATAATTTTTTAACAGGTCTTCTATAATTACTTCAATATTTATATCGGCAGCAAAGTCAGGAGTAAATCCCGTGATTTGAAAGGCAAGTTTTTTAACAGTCGATAGAACACCAGAGTTATTTTCTCTGAGTAAGCGAATGAGAGAATTTAAATCACCATCAGGATTCCCAATACTTTGTAGATATTTCTCTGCTTCTGCCCGATTCTCTATATTCAACTTTTCTAAGTAGCGTCGGGGTTCACTGCATATATCTTGTGCTAAAGAATCCTGAATACCTGCTTCTTCCAGATTTTTGACGAGTTGTTGCAGAAATTGCTTCCTAATGTCGCCGCCTTGATCTCCACTAAGACAGATAACTAAATGTTGGTGGCGTTGGTTTTGTTTAAAAAGCTTTAATCCTTCAGAGATAGCCTGATTTTTGGCAGATGTCGCCTTTTCTACTTGTGACAAAATCCCTTGCACTTCCTGACTGTGGAAGGGTTTTTTGAAAAAGTTGGCTATAGCGATCGCAAAATGAGATTTCCCCTTACCATATTGTTGAATCATCAAATGGATATTCGGTTGATTTGGACTATGATAGCTACGGCGCACCGCATCCAAAATACCAACCGTCGATAATTCAGGTTTTGTTAAGTCGTAGTTAAAGATAAAACTCTCACACAGAGGCAAATTCTTCTCTAAATCATCCAACATGCCAAAGTTCACAGAACTGGCAATACTACCCTTTTCGTTGATTTCAACAAGTTGGTTGAGGAGCATAATCAATTAAAATAGCAAATGCAAAGTGATAATTATCCTGAAGGAATACGCTTAATTCTCTCTGACGACCAATTGTTGGGTGCTAGTTGCTGGGGTAGCAGTATCCACAAAAGTTTTTCTAGCTTGCGAGTCTCTTCCAGTTGCTTCCAGAAAAGGGTAATGTGACTGCCAGATGTCACCTGTAAATAAGTAATCAGACAATCTAACCCTTCCAGTAAAACAATCTGCTTGCTAACCCCAGAACACATTGACTTGATAGCATCCAATTCCAGATCCAGATCGTGATGAAGCGTGAGAAAGTTTTCTCCCGGATGAATCCTTTGTAACAAATTTTTTCGGTAGTTGACCCTTTGAGCATTATTGTCAAAAGCGATACGTACTAGTTCGTTTTCGTCAGGTGTATCCCACAGTAGCAAGTGAATTCTGTCATCGGGTCTGGCATCTCGTAGCAGAGAATCAGCTTTATCCGTCATAGGCTTTTTCCAGCAGTGCCAAGGGTTCATCCCAACGGGGAATCACTTGGAAAGGAGGCACTGCCCGTCGCTGTTCGATGATGCCGTAAGCTTCTAGTGCATTTAGCTGTTCCTGTAGTGCGTCTGCTTTGATACCCACTACAGCAGCAATTCCCATTTTCTGGTTCAAGATGGCCTCGGTAAGAACAGAACCTTCGCCTTTAAAGTCACGTTCCCACAGCTTTGCTAGGAAATATCCCACCAGGTAAGAGTTAGGTAAGTGGGCATTTCCAACAACATATTTATCCCCTTCTTGAGTGATCAACTTGCAGGATGCTAAAGCTTGAAACTCAGTGTATGCCCGCAAGATAAATTTGATTCTGTCAGCAATCACTTTGCTTTCTTCTTCAAACTCTGAAGCGATATGATACAATAATTCCTCGCTAGTAAATTTACTATAACGAGGCAAGAACTTATATATAAAGTAAGACCATCCACCCCAATCAGCAGGATTTTCTGGTGTTTGTTGTAGTCCTTTATCACCAAAACTTAAGTAAAAGTGCATCAACCAGTCTGTAATATTTGACTCCAAGCCTGAGTCTAGTCGCAAGACAATTTCCCCTTCCCGACTGGGGCGATTATTCTTAATTAACCCTGCACGTACTGCCCAACTTTTTACTCGTCCTACTTTGCCATTACCTAAACTTGTTTTCTCCATCAAATTAGGCAAGCTATCATTTAAGCCTTTTTCTTGGGCAGAAGCATGAATAAGTCTATTGATTTCGTCTTTTTTCAAGGCAAAAGACCCATTAAAATGTAATTGCAATTTAGCCATAATATATTATTTTTCAATGCGAAGTTTAATTAAATGCATTTTTATGGTACTTACTTAAATTTACAAAATATCTATGAAATGTTGACTGCCAGTATATAGACAACTATTAAATTGTATATTATTAACTAGTATATATAGCAATCCTATCTGAGTTGTGTTGGCGTAGCCTGCCGTAGGCATAAATTTACTTTTTTAACGAACCACTCCAGACGCAGAGGACACAGAGAGAAACAATAGAGATGTTCACAAATGATTTAGTACTGCTATATGCCATCGATATTAGTGTGCGTAGACTCACGGCAGCAAGCTGCTAGACATCGCTAATTATCTAAACATGATTATTTATCTCTCTAAGTGATAAAAGAAAGAATAATTAAGTAGCTCAAATTAATCAATCTGCTGTTAAGTATTGTTAATTATGTGAAAGGATAATGTATAGGATTCCTTTTACTTTTTCCCTTTTAGCTTTAGTTATGGAATCACCAATCGAACGTATTCGCCTATCCCAAACAGCCAAAGACCAACTGCTCAAACTCAGACGCAGCACCAAAATCGACCAATGGAATATCTTATGCCGTTGGGCGTTTTGTCGTTCCCTAGCAGAACCAACCACACCCTCGCCCGTCCCAATTCCCCAAGATAGCAACGTCGAAATGACTTGGCGTGTTTTTGGCGGCGAAATGTCAGATATTCTCCTCCTCGCCCTTAAGCAACGCTGTCACAATGACGGTTATCCCACCGACAAAGAAACCCTCGCCACCCAATTCCGCTTACATTTGCATCGCGGTATTGGCTACTTAGCAGGCGATCCAAATATCAAGAAAATTGAAGATTTAATTGAACTGGCCATTAAACCTTGAAACAATATTAGTTATCGATGTCTTAATTACGAATTACGAATTACGAATTACGAATTATTCTTATGCCTGAAGCGCTAGAAATCGAGCGTCACAGAGCTGCGATCGCTCGCACTGATTTATCTCGCCCCGTGCGATTGGCAATAGAATGGGCAATCCTGAATCAAGACACCACTTTTTTTGACTACGGTTGCGGCTACGGTGGTGATGTCCAGCGAGTAAAAAACTTAGGCTACACCAGCGCAGGCTGGGACCCTTACTACCATCCCGATGTCCGACGCACCGCCGCCGATGTAGTCAATTTGGGTTATGTTCTCAACGTCATTGAAGATCCAGAAGAACGCCGTCAAAGCCTAATCCAAGCCTGGGAACTCACTGGGAAAGTTTTAATTGTCGCGGCTCAAATACTGATTAACGCTCCCAGCAAAACCCAACTTGCTTACAATGATGGCATTGTGACGCGCCGCAATACTTTTCAGAAATATTACGAACAAGAAGAACTCAAAACTTATATTGATGAAGTGCTAAATGTCGATGCTATACCCATAGCACTAGGTGTCTACTTTGTTTTTCGAGATGAAGCTGAAAAAGAAAGTTACAAAGCTATCCGCTTCTTTTCTACTGCTTCTACACCGCGAATCCGCATCCCTATCAAGCGGTTTGAAGACTATCAAGAACAGCTGCAACCATTAATGGCTTTTTTTACCAAGCGCGGTAGACTACCCGTGAAAGGTGAATTAGAAAATGAACAGGAATTACTGAGCGAATTTGGGAACTTTCGCCGCGCCTTTGGTGTAATTTTGCAAGCTACCGACGAAGCAGAATGGGATGCGATCGCTTACCGTCGTTCTCTAGATATCCAAGTTTATCTCGCCCTCACCCATTTTGATCAACGCCCTGCATGGCAAAAGCTAGCAGCAGAAATGCGTCACGATATCAAAGCCTTTTTTAGTAGTTACGAGGAAGCTTGTCAAGTAGCCGACCAAAAACTTTTCAGCTTAGGTAAACCTGGGGTGATTCAAACTGCGTGCGAAAAAAGCAAAATTGGTAAACACACGCGCGGTGCCCTTTACGTCCATGTTTCGGCATTAGCAGCACTTGACCCCGTGCTACGAATTTGTGAAGGTTGCGCTAGCCGTACCATTGGGCGTGTAGATGAAGCCACATTAATCAAATATCACACTGATAAGCCGCAAATATCCTATCTGTGTTACCCTGATTTCGACACTGATCCCCATCCAGCATTAAAAGCTAGTATAACTATTGACTTAAAAACCCTAGTCGTCACTCACCGAGACTATGCAACTAGAGCAAATCCGCCGATTTTGCACCGGAAAGAAACATTTGTTACCAGCAACTACCCTGGTTACGAAGAATTTGCTCAACTCACCCAACAAGAACAGCAATTAGGATTGCTCAATCACAAAAGCGACATCGGTACGCGAGAAGGTTGGGAAAAATGCCTTGCTGCACACGGGGTAGAAATCAGGGCACATCAGGTTTATTCGATTAAGGAAAATTAAGGAATAATCACACTGTTAGAGCATTGCTGATATGTATCTTAAATAAAGAAAATCTGAGCATGTTTGTGTGCTTATACGAAATTAGACAGCTGCTATGGCAAGATAACTGCAATTCAATTAGATAAAAAGGAATCTTCAAGATTGTGGAAGTAAATAAATCGCTGCTACGAATTTTTGGCAGCCCGAAGATGGGAGCTTTGTTATTTCTTGGCTTTTCATCTGGGTTGCCGTTATATTTAACCAGTCAGACATTACAAGCATGGTTGACCAAAGAAGGAATTAGCTTGGCAGCGATCGCCGCTTTTAGTTTAGTAAAGCTGCCCTATTCTTTAAAATTTCTCTGGTCGCCTTTACTAGATAGATTTGTACCGCCTTTTTTGGGGCGGCGTCGAGGTTGGATGGTAATTACACAAGTAGCATTACTGTTAGGTATAGCTGTAATGGCTCTACAACAGCCATCCCAAGGGCTACAACCTTTAATAATTGCTGCAATAGCCGTTGCTTTTTTTAGCGCCAGCCAAGACATTTTGGTAGATGCTTACCGCACTGATGTAGTGGAAGCAGAAGAAAGAGGTGCTGGAGCATCTATTTACTTATTGGGTTATCGCATTGCTATTTTAGTAACAGGTTACATCACCCTATTTTTAGCAGACAGAATGCCTTGGCAAGCTGTTTACTTGTTGATGTCGCTGTTGATGCTCGTAGGTGTGGTAAGTTCTATTTTTGCACCAGAACCAGTCCTACGCGATCGCCCGCCTCAGACTTTATCCGCCGCAGTCAAATTACCCTTCATTGAATTTTTCCAGCGTCATGGCTGGCTACAAGCACTTTTAATCCTGATATTTATTGTGATCTACAAGTTGGGGGATTCTTTACTCAAGAATGTATCCACCCCATTTTTGTTAGATAAAGGCTTACATTTCACTCAAACCGACATCGCATTTCCTGGTGCATTGGGAATTTTCGCCACTATTGTTGGTACCTTGGCAGCAGGAGCAGTAATGACCAAAATTGGTGTTAATCGCTCGCTCTGGATATTCGCCATAATGCAAGCTGTCGGCAACTTAGCTTTCTTTGCGTTGGCAGTAGTCGGTAAAAACTTCTATCTAATGTTAGCTGCCGTTAATATAGAACAATTCTGCGCTGGTCTAGAAACTGCTGCTTTTGTAGCATTTTTGATGAGTCTTTGTAACCAAAGCTTTTCAGCTACACAGTACGCCTTACTTTCGAGTTTGCAGGCTTTTAGTAGAGATATTGTCACGGCTCCAGCAGGTACATGGGCACAAGCCACCGGCTGGTCTACATTCTTTCTACTGACAGCAATAGCTGCTTTGCCGGGATTACTATTATTGCCATTCTTTGCCCCTTGGAATCCAAAGCCAGTGGTAGTATTATCCAGACCAGGATTTGAGAACGAAGAAGAGGATATATGGGGAATCAAGTAGTTATTGCTGTCGGCACATTTATTCTCTTACTTACTGGTTTATTACTTGGATATGTTCTCTCGCAGTTAGTTCTAGGATTTCTGGCATTTAACCTCCTAACTTTTTTTGGAACACTCAGCCTAATTTTAATTTTTGGTACACTTTATTACGTTTTATTTTGGCAGTTGCGAAGAGAGCAGTCCCGGCCATCAACTATAAATGAAGGGATACCAAACCAGGTAGAGGAGGGTTTATCTGATAGCTATCTCAAAAACAGGCTAATCGCTAAGTTATCTGGTGACGCTGCTGCTGCCGAACGGTTAATTGAACAGGCAAAGGAAACTTATCCTGGGATGCCGGAGAATTGGTATTGCGAAAGAGTGCTTGATGACTTAGAGCGCGATCGCCCATAAGCGGAAGTGGGGAGTGGGGAGTAGGGAGTTAGGGGACTAGGAGGACAAGGGAGACAAGGGAGACAAGGGAGACAAGGGAGAATTTTTCCAATGCCCCATTCCCAATGCCCCATACCCAGAAAATCGCTAAAATCAATTAAGAATACTTCACAAATCTTCAATCTTCAGCTAGGTTTTCATAAAAGTTCCTAGATATTTGCAATCTAAGATATGGCTATATTTCGTCAGTACATCGCTCCCCTGCTTGCGGTATTGGTATTTCTGTTTGCGCTAGTGGCAGTCAGCGCCCGCATCTTTTTACCCTCCGATATGGCAGCACCCGCACCAATTGAAGAGGTACAGGTAAGTTATCAACCTACTCCTGCTGATTTACCACCAGCAGCACATTACTCAGCTAGCTAAGTCAAGAAACGTCAGAAGTGTCTGAGCAACTACTACCGGGGTATATTATTCGCCGTGGCTCCACCTTGGATCGATCGCTGCTGCTTAAATTCATGCAGCGAACTTACCAGGATCTTTTTCCCAATGAAGATTTTTCTCACCTAGAACAAACAGTTAAGCAATACTTTTCCAGCGATACGCCCTTGTGGTGGGTTGATTTTTTGGGTGAGGGAGATGAGGGGAGCAGGGGAGCAGAGGAGCAGGGGATAAATAATCAATACCCCATGCCCCATGCCCCATACC
>NZ_JABXKM010000125.1 GCF_017115025.1 Nostoc sp. NOS(2021)
TGTTTGTATATAGGTTTTATCATCAGTTAATGTCCTAACCTTCTTGTCCGTTGCTATAACTCAATATTTTCATTGAGATCGTCAACCGCCAGTCAACCGCCAGCGATTTGAATCGCTGGCGGGTGATGGATATAAGTGCAAGATATATTTTTACCCTCTATTTTTTTGACGAATAACTATTGACTCATGTAACGCCATGTGCAACTTTCTCTCAAACCTAACCCCCAACCCCTTCCCTACTAGCGTTGGGGAGCAAGAATCAAAGCCTCTCTCCCTGTGGGGGAGAGGTTTGGAGAGGGGTTTCAAGAATAAGTCGCACATTGACTCGCGTAGCAAATTAACCGCAATTGTGTTAGCTGGGGGTAAGAGTTCTCGGATGGGTCAGGATAAAGCCTTGATTCCCATTCAAGGAGTGCCGTTGTTACAGCGAGTTTGTGCGATCGCTCAAAGTTGTGCTGATGCTGTTTATATAGTAACTCCCTGGCCAGAACGCTATCAAGACTTGCTTTTGCCTGGTTGTCAGTTTATTCGAGAAGTACCTATGTCTGGAGAATCTCTAGCCCACGGGCCTCTAGTTGGGTTTGCCCAAGGACTAGCCGAAGTGCAAACAGAATGGGTGCTGTTGCTAGCTTGCGATTTGCCGAGGTTGCGGGTTGAGGTGTTGCAAAATTGGGTAACTAAACTTGATAGTGTGGGAGATGATGCGATCGCAGCTTTAGCTGATCATCCCAAAGGCTGGGAACCTCTATGTGGTTTCTATCGCCGTCGCTGTCTGCCACAACTCTTAGAGTTTATCAACCAAGGGGGGCGATCGTTTCAGCAATGGCTTCAGCAATATCCTGTAGAAGTTTTGCCCTTAGCAGAACCCGAAATGCTGTTTAACTGTAATACACCAGAGGACTTGGCTTTAAGTTAGGAACTTCCAATTTAAAAAATACTCAACTACTTCTTGTGGGGTGGGCGACACGAGGGCCCGTAGCCGAAGGCGGGCAAGATGCCCACCCCACAAGATTGAATAATTTATTGGAAGTCCCTTAATTCAGAGTATAAAAAATGCTAGTCTTTAACGATTAGTTCGCTTTTTACGCTTAATTTTTATGACTGTATTTACTATATTTGGGATGAATTTGTAAAGTGTGTGATTCTATAAGGTGAAACTTGAAAGGGAAATTCAATCCCTTTCACTACTTCTGCAATCAGTCTACTTAACGCGACAGAATTTGCGATCGCTATCACTCTCAGGATATTGCCAAGAATAAGCAAAATGGCTAACCCCCTTCAGTTGGGGAGCAAATTGGCGAAGTGCCTGCATTTGCGCTTCTAGGGATGGACGATTACTAACGGATTTTCCCCACTGACCAGCTAAAGCAGGCATGATCTGCGTACCCGGTTTTGCCATACTCAAAACCCGTTGCACTTGCGCCACAATACAACTAACATTACCGCAAGTCCCATAAGCCATAGGATGCCACTCTAATGTAGTGGGGAACCGATCCCAAGGTTGCAAACGGGAATCATAGCCTTGTCCGACAGTTTGGTTGCCATCAGGGAAAAACACCACTCCTGCGGGAATACCTTGCTGCTTTGCTGGGTAACTAGCTAAGGTGACAAAATCTAGAATTCCTTGCATAGCGTGGGCAACGGCAAGCTGCCACAACTGCCATTGTAAAAGTGGTTGTCTATCGGTTACAGGCAGGATTGAGTTTGGCGGTGCTGGGGGAATGCGTCCTTGCCAAAGGGGTTCTCCTTCTTGGGGATAAAGTTTATCGACTTCCGTTATATCAGTGCCAGTGATGTATCCCTTACTCAAAAAGCGGCGAATTAAGTCCAGCCCTTTGTAATTTTGTGCCCGTTTAAATAAAGCTTCTTGGGTTGCAGGACTAAATAGCCATAAATCTGAAACTTTGGTGGCGATGGAATCACTTCCAGCTTGTCGGGGATAACGCACGTAGTCTAATAGCAAACCATCTGGGCGACGGCGCAAAATTTCTTGTACTAATTGATAGTAGTCGCGTTTTGCTTGCAGGTTGTAGGGGTCGATAAATACTTGAGAGCCGTTATCTACAACATATAGGCTAGTTTGACCCTTGCCATTACGAGCGATCGCTTCTTCTCTGCCTGGGCGCTGGGCGTAAGTATAGCCGAAATTTACGGTAAACATCCAGGCGTAGACCTTCAAACCGCGTTGCCGACCTTTTTTAATTGCTGTGGCGAGTATATCGACGTTTTCTGCCCCTGGAGTGCGAATCACAGCAGGCCAAACCGTCGGGTTAGCTCTTGCTGGCAATAATACCTGTCCGTCGTAAAATACTTCCAAATAAACTTGGTTATAGCCACGGTTAACAATCCGATCCATAATCTGATCAATTGTTCCTGGCTGAATGTCACAGGGATACAAGCGCAACCAAATGGCTTGGATTTGCGGCCAAGTCCGAGTGCGGCACTCATGTAATTCCTCTGCCTGTTTTTCTACCATATTTTGGTAGCGCGTTTCAGCATCTTCCTTGCCTTTGAGGGCTGATAAACGTAAGTTTTCTTTTTCTTGCGCCGCCGCTGATGATAACTGACAATACTCAGTTCCTTGCACCCTTGCTGCTTCGCTCTCAAAGTTGGGGAGCAACGAACTACTAGTGAAAACAACAGCGAATAGGCACCGCCAAAATAATGTTGATCTTGCAACGTTCAAGGGATGGTTAGACATACCTACCAGTAGATGGACAGATTAACAATTCAAAATTCAAAATTCAAAATTGAAGAAAGTTTCAGATTCTTATTTCTGAGCGGAGTCGGAGCCACCGTTCGCCCTACAGCCCTTCTCCTAAAGGAGACGCTACGCGTAGCTTGCTTCCCCGTAGGGGGTACGGACATCCTGGGCGTCTCTCCTTGGGAGAAACTCTGAGCTACGTGTTGACATTCGGTCTTAAACCCTTTAATTTACGATAATCATTGACCCCAACTCAGATAATTGTGGACAACGTGTATCGAATTATATAGTTAAGTAGTAAGGGTTTTAAAACCTATTTTTTCAAGACTGCCAAAGACCTATTAGTGTTGCCGTATTTTTTTATAAACACATAAACGCATAAAACACCTGAATACAAAGCAAGTTTAGTCTCCTATTGGGTAGATTCAGCCTCTACGTTGATTCGTGAAAATCTGCCAAAACTAGTAGGATTTTTGAACCAAGAATACCTTGACTTTTGGCTCTGTGAACTAAAAGTTACATTTGCTATTTTTGAATGTGGTGCTGAGTATGCTTCTTATGCCATTTTTACCCCAGAAGGAATTTTAATATGCATCGTCGTTGGCTCTTATCTGCTTTAGCACTTTTGATGAGTATAGTTTTAGCTGCTTGCACGACTGTAACGACTCAGCAGCCACAAACAAAAGTCACAAACCCTACTGGGACGACAAACACAAATTCTCAGCAATTACGAAAAGGATCAGCAAAAAGAGTTGTTGCTCTTTCTTCTCTTACTGCTGACATCATCTCTCGACTTGATCAAACAAAAATTGTCGGAATCACCGGTAGCAGATTATTTAAGAATGACTCCAGATTCAAGGATATTCCCCGTGTTAGTGAAGGACAAAGCCCGCCAAATTTAGAAAAAGTGGTAGCACTAAAACCAGATTTAGTTATTGGTGCAGAAGGTTTTTCTAACATCCCAATTCAAAAACTTCAGCAGCTAGGAATTCCGACCTTTCTCACTAAGGTGAATAACTGGAAATCTCTAGAAGAACTTACTAAAACACTTGCTAAATCAATTGACGCTGATCCTCAGCCTTTGTTAAATCGTTACAAAACTTTCTTGCCAGAAAAGCCAACTCCGGGTTTTTCTACTCTAGCACTGGTTAGTCGTCAACCAATTTTAGCGCCGAATAAAAATAGTTGGGCAGGGGATTTGTTGGCAAAATTCCAGGCGAAAAATATAGCCGCAGATTTACAAGGAAAAAGTCCAATTGGTGGCTATGTGACGCTTTCGGCGGAGAAAGTTTTAGAAGCAAATCCAGAGGTGATAATTTTGGTTAATCCCCCACAAGGTAATTCGGAAGTAGCGCTTTTAGATTCGCTGAAAAAGGAAGCTTTTTGGCAGCAACTCCAAGCAACTAAAAATAACCGAGTCTATGTGTTTGATTATTTTGGTCTGGTGAATCCAGGTAGTATAGATGCAATTGAAAAGGCTTGTCAGCAGCTTAAGCAAGCGTTGTTTGCACCACAGGGCACTTAGCTCAATAATGGGAGAACGTTGCAGTATTAGGGACTGACAAATAAAAAAATACTCAACTACTTTTTGTGGCATTGGTGTCAACTTAAGCCAAAACCCTTTTAAAACCTCGTTTCCAGCCTCTGGCTGGAAATGCATCAAATCGGCAAATAGCGTCATCAGAAGTGATAAAACTTGGTTCAAAGTTCTCATAAACACTAAAGATGTTACCATTTGGACATTCTACTCGCTCAACAAGGTTAATATGATTACCTAGAAATTGTACGATAAGGACAAAAAGGATGAAACAGGCAAAAAATCCTGCTACTAGAATACTAAAAAATTTTAGTAAGTCTTCTTTGAACAAGAAGCTATTGGCAAATAGCAATAAAGGTGTGATATGAAAATATAGTGTGGTAATTTTGTTGAATAGATCAAACTCGAAAATAATTTTACTTGACCAATTTCCATCCCAGTTCAAAATGAGTGGTATTAGACTAATTACAATAACAACTAAGTTGTCTGAAGGTCTATCAAGTCTACTTATCAAGAACCAACGAACCCATCGCCAATAGTTTTTGAGAAGTTTAGCAATCTGCATTTTTCAATACTGGTATATATAAGTAAATAAGGGACTTCCAACAAATAAATTATTCAATCTTGTGGGGTGGGACGAAAAGCCATTGGTGTCAACTTAAGGTGAAAGTTAGTCTAGAAGCAGCATTTAGAGATTGTCTCGTTCCCAGTCTCCGACTGGGAATGCATTCCGAGAGGTTCCGCCTCAAGACTTGCGGCAGAGCCGCTTTTGAGTTACAACAAGATAGAATTTTTATAGGAGTTATCAAAAACATCAAGGAAGTTGGAGAAAAAGAGTGTCACGTTCATACTAGAGAACCCAGTTTTCAAAACCGTCTTATAAATGCGTGTACCCGATAGTAAGACAACGTGAATTCGACAATTAGTATGATTATTTCAAGATTAAAATCACTTTGAAACTACTGCAAAGCATCTTTGTAGTTTTTTTTATATTAAAAAATCATTAACCAATTCATTTAGGTTGAGTTTGTTGTCTAAACCCAAAGTTTTTATTTTTCCTTTTTTGGCACATACCTCTGCTACACGAACAGTCTGATAGATTAGTGTTTGAGTCCCAATATGTAACTCAAACACTACGGGTTTTAATCCTTTGCAGAACTAATCGGTTTTTGAGCAAAGGGGGTATTTTTTTTACCTTCAGGAGAAGCACCTCCAAGGCTGCGGAAATACAGCCCGCCAATGGTGAGTAAAAAGGTCACATATCCCACTGCTTGGACAAGATAGAGATTGTCTCTGTAACCAAATAAAGATTTAAGGATAATGCCAGGAAACTGTTCGTCAGGCAAGATTGTGGAAGTATTTGAAACCATTGGCCCCAAAATACAGGAGTGGACTTTTGTAAAACGTTCGTAATAGAAACAAAGGTTTTCTGTGGCACGACTGCTAAGAGCAAGGTTAGCTACAGCTTCGTCAAAATGTTTCAAGGCTGAAACTACTAACCCAGCCACAATCAACACTAAGAAAACGCCCATTACCTGGAAAAACTGGCGGATGTTAATTTTGACACCCCATTTAAATAGCAGCACCCCAATGGCAGATGCCCCTACCAAACCAGCGATCGCACCCAACGCTGGCATTAATCCCTGTTGAAAATTAGCAGCAACGAATAGAACAGTTTCAAAGCCTTCGCGGACAACGGCAATTAAAATTAAGGTAAAAACGCCCCAACCAGCATTTGAGTTTTGTGTCAGCGCTTCTGTGACTGCTCCTTCAACTGTAGCTTTCATGAATCTGGCTTGTTTAGTCATCCAGATTAGCATCCAACTGAGCATGGCGATCGCTAACACACTAAACACACCTTCTAGCGCTGGCTCAACGACGGTGGTGTATTGAGGATTCGCTGCTCCCACTACTTGAATTACCCAACTGAATAGCACTCCTATTAAGGCACTGACGACAATGCCAACGCCGACACCAGCATATACCCAAGAGTTGAGTCGGGATTGTTTAGCTTTTTTCAGCAAAGCTAGCACAATGCCAACAACAAGGGCAGCTTCCACTCCCTCTCGGAGTGTGATTACAAAAGTAGGTAGAGCAGTACTAAAATCCATTTTTTGTCCTTTGTCTTTTGTCCTTTGTCATTAGTCCCTAGCCAATAATTAATCAGGACTTACGCACTAAAAACTTAAAACCTCGATCCCCCCTAACCCACGCCAGTCGCTCCACTTGGGGAGACCCCATCGCTTTTAGCGTCTCCCCTTGGGAGAAGACCGCGCTGGCTCCCCTTAAAAAGGGGGGAATCTAAAGAGCCAACTTTTTAAGGGGGTTGGGGGATCTGTTGTGCGTAAGTCCTATTAATGACTAATGACTAAGGACTAATGACTATTAGCTAAAATCGCGTAGCATCTTTTTCAGTTCGAGATTATGCATCTCTTCTTGCCCGATCATACCGCGAGCGAATTCTTCCAGATAAATGCTGGCATTGGTGACAGTTTCGAGCAAATTTTTATACAGTTCCAATGCCTTCTTTTCATGGGATAAGCTTTCTTCCAAGATATCCTTAACTTTATGCTGGTAGGTTTCTTCCATTGGGGCAATTTTCAGGGAGGGATGCCCATCTAAACCTGTGAGAATTTCTCCCACTTGTTCGGCATGAAGTAAAGATTCACTTGCCTGTGCTTTGAAAAAACCCACAATTGGAATACGGTTAGGGCCAGTCACCATCAAAGAATAATGCGTATAGCGCACTACCCCCGCTAGTTCAAATTCCATGATGGCGTTCAGCAGGTCAATGGTCTTTTTGTGGTCAAGTTCTTGCATCAGTTGTTAGTTCAAGTAACGAATGGAGTGTAATTAGTTAGGAGTAGGTAATTCGTAATTCGTAATTCGTAATTCGTAATTTTTAACTCCTAACTCCTAATGATTTCCTCATTTTAAACTCCTTACCCTATACTTCCCATTAAATCAAAGTGTTATCGTTATACTTGGGTATTGGATTTGTCAACCACTTTTTGAGAGTTTTCCTCAATGGTTTTCACCAGCTTGGTAACATCATTAGGAGTTTTGACTGCTTTCGCGGGTGGGATGGCGGCGGGCCAAACTTTTATGAGTTCAGCGAAACTAGTGTCGATCGCTTTGTGGGCTTCGGGATCTGCTTGAGCTACTTGACTAGAAATTCCTTTGTATAAATCATTGGCGTAAACGACAAAACCACGGGAGTCTTGATACTCAATTGGCGCGGTTATTTTACCATCTGCGATCGCAGCGCCATATTCGGAGTTAGCTGAATCTAGCAATTCGTTAATTACCTGTAGCACAAATCCTGGTTTTGAGCGTTGATCTGCTGGCAAAGCTGCGATCGCATCATCAACTGCTTGCACTGAAGAGGCAAAATTAGTTTTAACTTTGCTATCCTTAGCACTAGATTTCACCAAATCTTGCAAACTCACCAATGTTGTCTTAAATTCTTTGACTTTACGCTCATTAAGTTGATCTTCTACATCAACGTAAATCTCCTCAACTGGATGTCCAATATGAGGTTCTGCCTGTTTCGGCTGATTCTGATCCAGCAGTTCTTTTGCTACTAAAAGATGCCCTTTCATTAAGCCTAATTTAGACATATAGTCAACATCTTTGGCCTCACCTGTGAGTACCACTTCTTGAACACCAACCTGGTCTTTAATTTGGTCGAACTGCTCTTGAGTAATTACTTTTTTAGTAACTAAATCTTCTGGGCTGCCGTAGGGACGATTTGCCTGGATTTTGTTGGATAAAGCCGGGACACCTAGTTTGGCTTCAAACTTATCCAATTCTGACAATATAGCAGTGTTAATGTTAATTTTTTCTTTGCCACCGTGACTACTATGACTGTTTTCACTTACTGCCTCTGTAGCTTGAGGGCTAGTAACTGGTGCTGATGGATTTTCTGCGGTTGGTGTACTACTACAGGAACTCAAGGTAACTATTAAGGCTGCTGCTGCTGTTAAACAGATGTAACGAAGTTTTATCATCTTTGCTCCTCACACAACTAAAAAGGTATTAATTCAAACAATTCAAACTATTACCAGAAGGTAGTTTGTTTGACACATTGTCATAGATATTACTGTTGCATATAATGATATTTTTTATCAACTAGTTACTAAAACTTTAATTACGAATTACTATTAATATTGATTGTCAGGAATTTTTTACAGGGTTTTGAGAGTTGCTCTGGGCAAGTACTTCAAATTGACCCATGCAACCGTTTTCTGCGATCGCATCCTGATGGGGATGGAACATATACTTACCTGGGTAGCGAAAAGCAAATTCCAAGATGTGCCTTTCTGCTACACCCATCGTAATCACATCAGTTTTCTCGCTAGCAGTCATACTCATGCCATAGCGATAGACATCAAAGAAGTTAGCGTGGAGATGAAACGTCACTGCCGGATCGTATTCAATGATGTTGAGGACATACAGCCGAATCAACTGATCTTTGTAAATGCGAATCGGATGATGCATGTAATAGTGAGGCAAACCGTTGAAGGCGTAATAGTCATTATGGCTATCATCATTCACGTCATACCCACCCATCACTAGTACAATCTCATCAGCCGGGGGACGGGGAGTAGGTGGATCGATGATAAACATTCCGTACAGCCCCTTGGCGATGTGACGGGTGACGGGTTCAATATGGCAGTGGTATAGGTGTACACCATAGGGTTCAGCATCAAACTCATAAATTGTCGCAGTACCATTGCTGATTGGGCGAACACCATCCATTTCCGCCGGATGAACGCCATGAAAATGCAAAGAATGAGAATGTCCCGCCTTATTAAGAAATAGTACCCGGATGCGATCGCCCTGTTTTGCCCGTAGCGTTGGCCCTGGTATGCGACCGTTTAAATCCCAGATGTTGTAAGAGACAGCACTATTGAGTTTTATAATGGAAGTACCCGCAGTTAACTGAAATTCTCGGATAGTCCGCCCATTTTCTTGCTTCACCGTCCCATAATCAAAATCCCTTACCATCTTCATTGGGTTAGTAACGTCGTCTGATGCTGACCTATCGAGTGGTGGGACTTTGACGATTGACTTATTTTGTAGATTTAGCATCTGCCAAAGTCCAGCTGCACCAGTCACTCCAGCACCTGCTAGGCCCACCTTCAGTAATTGACGGCGGCTCCACGGTTTTCCGTCACCTAGAGCGAAGTTGTTGGGCATGACATTTAGTTACGGTTAGCGCTAGAAAAGAATTGCAAAAGATTTGCAATTGCTTTTAAATATTAGAGGAATTAATAATTATTGTCAATAATTTTATAGCGCTTCAAAACTGCTACTGAAGTTATTAGATTCAGGTCGAGCTATAATCTGTCTTGAAAATAGGGAGTAGGGTATTCCTTTTTCGTTCTTGGTTGTGGGATTTTACCGTGATTAGCTGTCTTGCAAAACTCTAGGCAATTTTTTTCCTTTAAATAGTATTTTTACTTAAATAAAAAGTATAAAGAAGTTAAAAATAAAATATTTTTTTGTATCTATTCTTGATCTGACTAATGCCTTAATAGTAATTGGATTACAAACAATGCATCAGGACTTAGGCAAAATCGTGAAAAAACGAACCGCAAAGGACGCAAAGGACGCAAAGGAATAAGGTTTCAGAGAGTTATTGCGTAAGTCCTATGCATATAATATTACTTAGGAACTAAATGTCAGCAATAAACTATTGTTAAGGTGTAAGATATTTAATTAGCTTAGAGATAAAATACATCGCATTTTAGTAAAATTTCGATACTTAGCAACATGACTACTTTTAATTTTTAATTAATTTCGTTCATCAGGAATTAAGTTAAAGTCTATAGCAATTTTGTGTTGTCTTTGTCTTATGCCATCTGGCAATCGGTTTTGAAGTGCTTTATTTAAATCCAACTCCAAAGAATTCAATGTCCTCATATTTTTCTAAATGGTAATGAACCCCATTACTCATGAAAGTAACAAGTACTTACATAAGTGTTTAGGGAACTTAGTAAAATGTCTATTGACACGGCGGCATCGGTGGAATCCGTGCGATCGCTCCGGCTCTGAGCAGTTCCGGGCGCAAGGCGTAGGGGAGCAAACCATCCGGCTTGGTGTGATACTGACTAGCACAGTCAAGTACGGCAGTTGCTGTCTTCTCTACACATTCAGCATCAGCAGGCAGATCGCCGAATAAGTAGGTGTGTTTGTTAGGAGAGACGAAAGCAATTGCACAAGCCTGGTCACAAACACCCATGCATTCAACGGGTTGAATCGAGAACTCGTCTTGCAACACCCAGTCATGATATAGGGTTTGTAATTTCTCTAGCAGCAATTCACCGCCGCTTTTAGCAACATACTGTTTTGTGTTATGACTACTTCCACAGTTCGTGCAGACGAATATAATGTGTTGATGATTCATAGATAAATTGCAGGGTTCAATTTCTGATGCTGTGTCTATAAAAATCCATGTCGAACACTCAATGGTATCCGACATGGATTTTAGGCAATCAGCCTGTCCGGTCATTGGGCGAACAAACTAAGGACAAATGTATTGACAACCGAATGACATAGCAATAACGCTAGTTGACACTGACTTATGAAACACTACGCTTCCAAGTCATCCCACTACGCGGAGTCTGCCGTTGTCGCAGCCACAGTCCCAGCAGCAAACCAATTACCACAATTCCCGTGAAGTAAGTCAGCGAAATCAACCGCACATGCATCGGCGGAGCGACACCTTCGACTGGAATATTCTCTGCAACTTGAAATGGCTGAAATTGCCGGCTTACGTTTGCTTGCGGCGCAACCTCGACAACAACGCTATGGGGGGCACCGTCAAAGAATTCCTGCTCCCACACTAATTTTCCGTTGCTGTCTGGAGTACCTTCATAAGCAAACGCCACCCAATTATTTTCGAGTTGGGTGGTTGTTACCTTCAACACTACATCTGTCACGGGTTGGCTGGTTTTGGGATCACTGACGCTAACCTGCAATCTGGCAGGTTGACCCACCGTTGCACTCTGGTCACCCGATAGTTGCATATAAAGTCCTTGAGACTGCAATTTAGCGGGCTTACCAGAGGGCGGAACTTCTTCTCCCATACCTGGCATCGACATCGACATGTGGTGCGATTCGGCAAGTTCAGCGCTGATATTCACCCAGAGGAGTGCAGCGATCGCTACCACAATCAATCCACTTAACAACAATCGTACCTGTTGCGGGGCAATTTCTCCCGGTTGAATTGGTTGTCTGCCCCCAATCACCCAACCTCCTAGTAGTCCAACTGCCAGCAAAATCACAACCAGGATGCCAAAGTAGCGGAACTTTAAGGAATTTTCAGGCAGCGTCAGCGTCAGCTTTTGCTGAATCGGCTGAAATGCATTGGCAACGAGCGGAGTAACTGCTACCTGGAGTTGATACGTTCCCCGGATCGGCAGGGTTTGTTGAACCTGCAACAGACCTGTTGGTGCATTGCCCTCAATGTCCAACAACTTTGTCCCCTCGACGATCGGAAAATCTGTTGTGAACCAGGGATTTTTAGGAGGGGTGAACAATTGCAAGTGGATTTTGGCATCCTTTAAAGATTGCCCTTGAGCATCTACGGCTTGCAGCATCAGCTGCACTGGCGGATTGTAGTGCCCCGATCCCAAAACTGTGGTGGCTTCAGCCTCAAGGGGTCGAACCTGATTAATCGGTGGATTAGTTGTTAGCCGCACCGATGGTTGAGGGGATTGTCCAAGTCCGATCGAAGCATACAGGATAATTCCGATCATGCAAATCGCACCGATCAGCTTAGACCACTTAAGTAAAGTCATTTGATTTCTCTCCTCCTGCTAATCATTGACTCAATCAACTAATGGCAACTCACCATCAGTGTGTGGTGACGCAGAGTATGAGTCGTGTCATGGATAGCGGGGTATGTAGTGAAATAAATTGTCCACAGAGTCAAAGAACACAGTCCGACATAGAGCGCTGATTGTACAGGCACTGATAGAACGCGACGGGCGACTTGTTGCTGAATCGAACTAGAAGATTGAACTGTCATTTTGTACCTCGTAGATAAAACGATATTTAATGATTGATTCGGTAGGCATTGTGACTTCTATAGTTAGCAGTGAACAGTAAATCACTGAAAACAGATGAATAAGACTCTGTATGAGCCGTACTAGCATACTGAGCCAGCTATTTCGCTTTCATTCATGAAGATTACCTATATTAACACCGACGTAAGGTTTAGTAAAACCTATCTAGATGACAGAGGCATTGCAATCTTATGTCCAGGACTTACGCAAAAATTGCTAGAAAGCTTAATTTATCGAACCGCCAACGCGTAGCGTCTCGTAGAGAAGACGCCTTCGCGCAGCGTCTCGTAGAGAAGAGCGCCGAGAATTCGTAGAGTGTGCGTAAGTCCTAATGTCCTAAGTGTGACTACTTCTGTCGCTTGCTCCTCACAGATGCTGGGAGAGTTACCCTTACCTTTTTGGCTAATTTATTAGTTTTACTTATCTTGAATTTCTCAACAAATTTCTAAAAAATGTATCTTATAATTTTTTTGTACAATAATTGTGTCTGTAACTATCCGTCACAAAGCGATACCTTTCCTTCTCTACGAGAGGCTGCGCCAACGGAACGCTACGCGAACGGTGAGCTTTGCTAAAACAGAACTTTTCGGTCTACTGAAATTAATTATGCGATGGTAAAACCACGCTTTTTTTTGTTAATGGGTTATATAAAGCTACTTATTATTTCCAAGATCATACATAAAATTAAGATTTACTGAGAAATTAAGAAAGTAATGCTGACAAAAATTGCTGTTGAAAAAATTCTTGAACGTGCCTTGATGGGATACGACTTATCTCTTGAAGAGGGAGTGGTATTGTTACAACAAACTGAGCCAGAGGCGATCGCGGCAATACGTACTACATCCGATACACTCCGCCACACTCAAGCAGGCGATACAGTTACATACGTAATTAACCGTAATATCAACTTTACTAATATTTGTGAACAGCACTGTAGTTTTTGTGCTTTCCGTCGAGATGATGGTGATGTCGGTGCATACTGGTTAGATTCGGCGCAAATATTGGAAAAAGCAACAGATGCGGTGCAACGGGGTGCGACGGAAATCTGTATGCAGGGCGGATTAAATCCACAAGCGCAGATAAATGGCAAATCTTTGCCCTACTATCTCAAGGTAGTAGAAACCATTAAACAGGAATTTCCCCAGATACATTTACATGCTTTCTCTCCGCAGGAAGTGGAATTTATCGCCAGACTTGACGGACTTGAATATGCTGATGTGATTATTGCTTTGCGCGATGCTGGTGTTGGCTCAATGCCGGGAACAGCCGCTGAAGTGTTAGACGATGAAGTTAGGCGAATACTCTGTCCAGAGAAGATTGACACAGCCACTTGGCTAGAAATTGTCACCACAGCTCATAAATTAGGCTTGCATACCACAAGTACGATGTTATCTGGGCATATTGAAAGCCACGAACAGCAAATTGGACATTTAGAAAAATTGCGATCGCTTCAAAAAACCGCCATCAATCAGGGATATCCAGCAAGGATCACAGAGTTTATTTTATTACCCTTCGTTGGACAAGAAGCGCCCAAATCCTTACGTCGCCGTGTCGGACGCGATCAACCAGTTTTGAGTGATGCACTGCTGCTAGGAGCTGTGGCGCGGATTTACTTAGGTAATTGGATTCCCAACCATCAGCAGAGTTGGGTAAAACTGGGGCTTGCTGGTGCAACCGAAGCCTTAGTTTGGGGTTGCAACGATATCGGCGGTACATTAATGGAAGAACACATTACCACAATGGCAGGTGCTTTGGGTGGTACGTGTATGGAAGTGGAAACCTTGCAAGCTGCGATCGCTTCTTTAGGAAGACCTTACCAACAACGCAATACTCTTTATCAGAAAGTTAGGAGTTAAGAGTAGCCCTTTCAAGGTGGGTAAACATTTTGATGAAAAATTTCTCTTTAATCTCTTTACTCTGTAGATAATTTAGAGGTAGAGCATTATGAGAATTTTGATAGTTGAAGATGACGATCGCATTGCGAAGCCATTAGCCGAGTTTTTAAGACGACAACACCATATTGTGGATATAACAACCGATGGGTTAGAAGCTTGGGAATGGTCGCAATCAGGATTATATGAGCTAATTTTATTAGATTTAATGCTTCCTAAATTAGATGGAATTACTCTATGTAAGCGTTTACGCGATGCTTCATCTAATGTTCTGATTTTAATGCTGACGGCACGAGATACAACAGGCGATAAAATTATCGGACTCGATGCTGGTGCTGATGATTACTTGGTTAAGCCATTTGACTTAAAAGAGTTAGCAGCACACATCAGGGCTTTAGCTCGAAGAACTCCAGAGATTCGTCCCCAGATTTTAATCCACGGTGATTTGCAACTAGACCCAGCAACTCAACAGGTTACTTATAGAGGAAATATCATATTATTAACTCCTAAAGAATATCTGATATTAGAATATTTTTTGAGAAACCCAAATCAAGTTGTCACTCGTTCTGTAATTATTGATAAACTGTGGAACTTTGATAAATCTTCGGGAGAAGGAAGTATTAAAACTCATATTACAAATTTGCGGAATAAACTTAGAGCATCTGGAAGCTCAGAGGAACTGATTGAAAATATCTATGGCATTGGTTATCGTTTAGGACACAAGTAGAATAATTTCATAAAAATAATATTAATAGTAGTCAAATTGGCCGCTAATTTTTGATAAATCATGTGTTTAAAAGAATCAGATATCGTTTATTGTTGTCTTATTTAGTGGTATTTGCATCGCTGCTGGGAATATTTGCGATCGCAGTCCGATTTGCTTTCACTCGCAGTCTGACTGAACAAATCACAGATAAACTCACAGCCATAGGGAAAGGTGCGGCTGCAAATGTCGAGTTTGAAAAAGGTCGCCTGACGGTTGAAAGTGACTTTCGTCCACAAGACTTAATTGCTTATCATCAAACATTACAGTGGTTTGATACTCAGGGAAATTTGATTAACCAACAAGGACAAACTGCTTTAACTTTACCTTTGTTAACAAACAAGATGGTACAAGTTCAGACGGGCAAAATTCCTATTCGAGCAGTAACTGTACCAATTATCAAGAGCGATAATGGTGAGCTAGTTGGGTATGTAAGGGTGAGTCAATCTTTAGAAGAATTTGATGAAACCCTGCAAAAATTGGACTGGGGATTAGGCGGCGCGATTATTATAACTTTGGTTCTTAGTAGTATTGGCGGAATTTTGCTAACTCGTCAAGCAATGCAACCCATTGAGGAGAGTTTTCAAAGGCTCAAACAGTTTACTGCTGATGCTTCCCACGAACTACGCAGTCCATTAATGGCAATCAAAATTAATGCTGATTTGGCACTAGAATACCCAGAAGAAATCGGGCCAAAAGATGTAGAAAAGTTTCAGGAGATCGCCAGCGCTACTAACCAGATGACTCGCCTCACAGAAGACTTACTGTTTTTGGCACGTACCGATAAAGTTCCCACTCAGAATAGGGATAGTCTCAATTTAACGTCAATCTTAGAGAACCTAATACAACTCTATAAACCTCAAGCTGAAGCCAAGCAAATTAAGTTTAAATTTCAATTAATTGCTAATCTTCAGCTAATAGGTGATTCAGTTCAATTAACGCGACTGTTTACTAATTTAGTTGAAAATGCACTTTACTATACACCATCAGGAGGCGTAGTTGAAATCAAAACCACTCGTGTCGGTTCCCAGCTTTATGTGAATGTGCAAGATACAGGCGTGGGAATTGCACCAGAGTATATCGACAAGGTTTTTGAGCGTTTTTGGCGAGCAGATCAGTCTCGTTCTTATTGGAAAGGTGGTTCTGGTTTAGGGCTGGCGATCGCTCAAGCCATTGCTCAAAATCACGGTGGATTAATTAGTATTACAAGTAAATTAGGAGTTGGTAGTTGTTTTACAGTATGCTTACCATCCTCTTAAATATAAGGTAATGTGATTTTAAGTTCACTACTCACTTACCATCATCATTGGTTTCGCGATCGCCATCACTACTTTCTGCAACTTGAATACTACTCTTGGGACGAGTGGCTTCATTCTTCTCATCTTGTTGATTGGCATTTTCAACATAGAGAACTTTGCCATTACCAGCATCTACTGTAACTTCTTGCTGACCAATTTCTACAGCATAAATTAAGTTGCCATCTTCATTTTCGAGTTTGACACTACTTGCCTTACGTCCCGCAGATGTTTCAGCTGCTTGCTATGCTTGTTTTCCTGTAATTTTAGCTAGCGGTTGCAGTTTTGCTACTTCTTGTGCATCGTCGTTGGTTTCACCGTCGCCATCACTAGCTTCAGCAACTTTAGTAACACTATGATGCTGACGTGCAATTGCTACCGGAGATTGTGATTTTTTTGCAGATACAACTCTCGACAATCCAGCAAATCCCAAAGTACCAACAAAAGCTGCTCCCAAAATGATTTTTGTTGAACTTTTCATACTTGTAAAATACCTGTAATTCTGGGTTTGTCTTTTCATAGTAGATAATAAAAGTCCAGAAATAGTCAAGATTATTTTGAATTGGTTAAATTCAATATCAAATTGTGAAATTAACTTTTAATTAGACATTTCAGCTATTTTTAGTGCCTCTATCAGGAGAAAATTCAGTTTTAAATCAAATCTTGACTATTTCTTGACTTTTGCTCTCTACGATCAAGTTACAAGTTCCAATAATTTCTGATAACCCAACAGTAAGTAGGATCAAAAATGAGTAAACTTCCACAAATCACTGCGTTCTTTTGGATTATGAAGATTTGTGCAACCACTCTGGGAGAAACAGCAGGAGACCTTTTATCGATGACGTTAAATGTGGGCTATGCGATTAGCTCCATGATATTGATTGGAGTGTTTTTAGTAACTCTTGTAACTCAATTGATATCGAAAAGCTATAACCCATTGCTTTATTGGACAGTCATCCTTTCAACTAGCACGGCTGGCACAACAATGTCAGATTTCATGGATCGCACTTTAGGGCTGGGCTACGCTACGGGCACTACGATTTTAGTGACCATTCTATTAGCTATTTTGACATTCTGGCGATTCAGTGTTGGCTCTCTATCTGTTAACAATATCAAAACGCCTAAAGTTGAACTGCTTTATTGGATTACAATTCTATTTTCAAATACTTTAGGTACTGCCTTGGGCGATTTCCTGGCTGACACTTCTGGACTTGGATTTGCAGGAGGATCGCTCCTAATTGCTGCTTTGCTTGCTCTGGTATTGGCAGCGCATTATTATACCCAAATTTCCCCAGTGCTGTTGTTTTGGATTGCGTTTGTCCTAACCCGACCATTTGGTGCAACACTGGGGGATGTTCTTACGAAATCACACGAAAAAGGTGGCCTCAATTTTGGTACTATCGGCTCATCTATAGTTCTTGTATCGATACTTGGAGTCTGTATCCTGTTCACCGCTCTAAAGCAGAGAAGACTAATCGTGGTTACACCTTCTAACGATGAATAACATTAAAGTATGATCCGACAAGTTTCTAATTTTTGGTTGCGTCATATACATCCTCGTTTAGCTCCCTTAATTGCCACAATTGGTATTGTTGGACTTGCTAGTTGTCTGCTCATCCTTTTTGTTTTAGCAAAACTGGCTGAAGAGGTTTTGGAGCGAGATGCTTTTACATTTGATACTACTTTTCTGTTATGGCTGCATCAGTTCGCCAATCCAAATTTAGATAATTTAATGCTGTTGATTACAAATTTGGGTAATCCTAATACAGTGGTTATAGTTGCAGGCGTTACTGTCTTGTTACTTTGGTGGCGACGTTACCGGGAAGAAGCGAAAGTTTTTGTAATTGCTTGCTTGGGAGGGTTAATTTTAAATACAGGGTTAAAGTTGTTTTTTTCTAAACCTCGCCCTGAACTGTGGCATCAGTTGATTTCTGAAAAATCTTTTAGTTTTCCTAGTGGTCATGCACTAGGTTCTATGGTGCTTTATGGTTTTATTGCTTACGAGTTGGCAACTCACTATCCTCATTTTGCCAAAGTTATTTATAGTTTGACAGTTATTTTAATTGCTGCTATTGGTATCAGCCGCTTATATTTAGGAGTCCATTGGCCCACAGACATAATTGCAGGTTATGGAGTCGGTTTCTTGTGGCTGATGATATGTATTACGATGCTTAAATTGCAAAAATTGAGGTAGGGAAAGTTAGATAACTCTAACTCACAAGCTCTTGGCAAAGCCTCTCGCAGAGAAGGCATCGCGATGATAATTGTCCAATCAGATTTTTTAATCACCTGATTTTTTGCCCAAGATGCTTGTAAATGAGCGCCTTTTAGTGAATGAAACAACCCTGCCCACTCCCCATTACCCTTTATCCCCAGAGGAGACCCCACCTTCCCCACTTAAATGATCCCCAAGATACCAATTCAAGATACGATGGACATTGATTTACGTATTCATCTACTTAATGCATATGAAGCGCTATTGGTCGCGTTTGCTTGCGCTGGTTTTGGTTGTAGCTATCGGCTTGATGGGCTGTTCTGGCAGTCCAGATAGTTTGACTGGGGATTATCGCCAAGACTCCTTAGCTGTGGTCAATATTATGAGACAAGCTCTGGATCTTTCACAAGATTCACCAGACAAAACAGCCGTTCAAGCAGAAACGCGTCAAAAAATTAATGACTTTTCAGCTCGCTACCAGCGAGTTAACTCTGTTTCTGGTCTTGGCTCCTTTACAACCATACGAACAGCCCTCAACTCCCTAGCTGGACACTACAGTTCTTACCCAAATCGTCCTGTACCCGAAAAACTCAAAAATCGTTTAGAGAAGGAGTTACAGCAAGTAGAAGCAGCGCTGAAGCGTGGCGGTTAATTCTTAACTCTTGCCTACTTCATCATCAAGAGTCAATACTTTTGACTCTTGACTAATTTGTAAACTTGATATAGGTCTAAGTTTGAAATTTTCAACTAAACTGATTGACACTTTTCTAGCTAAAAGCCTTGTCACAGTTCCACTTACTTCGTCTCCATCCAATTTTCACCAACACGCGCATCCACCAGCAACGGCACACTCAACTGGACTGCATTTTCCATCACCGACTTAATTTGCGGTTGTAATTCTTCCCACTCGTGAGGGGGGATTTCAAACACTAATTCATCGTGAACTTGCAATAACAAACGCGCCTGATAGTTCTTCAAAACTTCATGCAATCTCACCATTGCAATTTTGATAATATCAGCGTTGGAACCTTGAATTGGTGCATTAGCAGCAGAGCGTAATAAACCTGCATCATAAGCACCTAAATTCTTCAATTTACTCAGATTAATATCTTCTGGGTTACTGCCTTTTAATTTGCGTAAACTGTTATTAGTAAAGTCAAAGTAACGACGGCGGC
Source organism: Nostoc sp. NOS(2021) (assembly GCF_017115025.1). Taxonomy (GTDB): domain Bacteria; phylum Cyanobacteriota; class Cyanobacteriia; order Cyanobacteriales; family Nostocaceae; genus Nostoc. Next base: position 19,657 of record NZ_JABXKM010000125.1, read on the forward strand.
CGAGAATAGTTTCTACATAACCAAGAGCGATCGCTTCTTTTTTCACTCGCTCCAAATATGCAAATACTTGAGGATATCTTTCATTAAACCGCTTAATGAACTCGTTGGCAATGGTCTTATCTATCCCAGTTGAGCGCGAAAACCTTAGAGAACCCATTCCATAAATCACGCCAAAATTGATAGTTTTTGCCATTCCTCGTTCTTCTGATGTAATATTTTCTTTTTCAAACACTAACCGCGCCGTAACAGTGTGAACATCTTCATTTTGCTGATATGCTTGCACTAATATCGGCTCTTGACTCAAATGAGCCAAAATCCGCAATTCAATTTGTGAATAATCAGCAGCCACCATTAACCAACCAGCTTCTGGCAAAAACGCCTTCCGAATTTGGCGACTAAAAGCTGTACGAATCGGGATATTTTGCAAATTCGGATTAGAAGAAGATAACCTACCAGTTGATGTCGCTGCTTGATTAAAATCAGTATGCACCCGTTGAGTATCTGGACGCACCAATGCTGGCAAGGCATCAACATAAGTAGACTTTAATTTAGATAGGGTGCGATACTCAATGATCGCCTCAACAAATCCAGTGTTATCATCTTCTTGGAGTCTTTCCAGTGTTGCTGCGTCTGTAGAGTAGCCCGTTTGAATTTTACGAGAATGTTTGGTGCTTAACCCCAACTTTTCAAACAATATTTGGCTCAATTGCTTCGGAGAACCCAAGTTAAAATTTTCCCCAGCTATTTCAGTTGCTTCCTCTTTTAACCTGGCTAACTCAGTTTCTAAATGCTGCGAAAGTTCTTGTAAATAAGCTGAATTAATCCGAACACCTGTGTATTCCATTTGGGCTAAAACTGCTTCTAGTGGCTGTTCAACTTCCGCTAATAGCTTAGACAAAGCTGGAAATTTATCCAGTTCCTCACGCAATTTTGGCACTAAACCAAAGGTAGAATAAGCATCCATACCGCAGTAATCTGCTACGGCGGGAATATCTATATCAGCGATGGTTTTGCCTTTAGGAACTAAATCTAAGTAACTTTTTGCTATCAATCCCAAATATCGCTGCCCCAAATCCATCAAATTATGGCTAGAATCTGGATTTAGAATGTAACTCGCCAGCATGGGATCAAACACTACTCCCGCCAAATTAATTCCTTGACACCTGAGAACTAAGCGGTCAAATTTGGCATTTTGTAGAGCTTTGGGATAATCAGCACTTTCGAGAATTGGGCGTAATACTTCTAGCACCAAATCTTTATGCAAATTTTCCCCAGTTTTCTGCCCCACAGGAATATAGGCTACCTCATCTGGTTTCGTTCCCCAACAGCAACCAATTCCTACTAACTCAGCGTCTCTTGGTTCTAAATCGGTGGTTTCAGTGTCCCAAGCAACGGGAGTCTCTGGATTAGTGAATTTTTGCAAAAGTTTCACTAACTGAGTTAGTTTGGCTTCGGTATTGATGATGCGTGGTGTAATTGGAGAAGTAGATTGTTGTGGAACTGCTGCTGTATCACTAGCACTGAAAAACCACAAATCATTATCTTCATCAGCGCTGAATTCTGAGTTAGTATTGGGATTAATTGCATCTATTTTGGCTTCTTGTTTTTCTGCAACTTTGCCACCAAAACGTTGTTGAAGGTCGTTGATTTTGCCTAAAAAAGACTTGAATTCTAACTTTTCTAAAATTGGTAATAAGACGCTTGTATCAAACCCTTTTAATTTGCAATCTTCTAAATCGAATTCTATCGGAACATCTAAAACTATGGTTGCCAAATAGCGAGACTTATCAGCATCATCTTTACCACTTGCGAGTTTTTTCTGAGTTGCGCCTTTAATTTCATCTAACGCAGCATAAATATGATCAAGAGAACCATAAATATTTAGCAGCTGCACTGCTGTCTTTTCTCCAATTCCCTTGACTCCAGGAATATTATCGGATTTATCGCCACAAAGAGCTTTGAAATCAACAATTTGTGAAGGTAAAACGCCCATTTTTTCTTTGACTTGTTCTGCTTCAAATTCCGTGATGCTATTTGTAGAGCGCTTTAGGGCATCTGGACTAAAATTTAGAACAGTGATTTCTTTATCAGAGTCGATCAGTTGAAATAAATCGCGATCGCCTGTAAGAATCTTCACCCTATACCCAGCAGCAGTTACTCGTTGTGCTAAGGTTCCCAAAACATCATCTGCCTCGAAACCAGGGGCAGTGAACATTGGTAAATTGAAGCCATTCAGCAACTCATGGAGGTTTGCTAAATCGGGAATGAAGTCTTCTGGCGTTTCCGGGCGATCGGCTTTATAAGTCTCGTCAGCTTCGTGGCGAAAAGTTGCCTCACCCAAATCAAAAGCGATCGCCATTGCTTGTGGCTGTTGTGTTGCCATTACTTCCAACAGGCACTTAACAAAACCAAAACATATACTGGTAGGAATCCCCGTTTTGGTACGCAGTCCTCCATCTCGCCCTTTGGCGAAAGCAAAGTATGAACGATAAGCGAGGGAGTGTCCATCGACGAGGATGAACGTGGGGCGTGTTGCGGTTACAGAAGTGAAAGTTTCAGACATAGCCCTATTTTAGCCAGAAGCTTTGTCACATAGTTAGCAATTTCAGATGCTCGTTCTGCTTGGCTTTGGCGACAATAGCGCAGTTTTGGCGTACCAATTGCTCCTGCATATAATTTTAGACAAAGTGATGTCTACGCATTTGCAACTTTAGTACGGAAGCCAAGTAGAACCAACTTTTGGCATGGATAAGTAAGTGAGTATAAATAAACATAATAACCAGATCCTCGACTTCTCACCAAAAGTCGGGGATCTATGTCCTGAGCGTTTTATGTTTAACGGGACTTAAACAACAAAGGAGACTAAAAAGGAGTATAATGCTCAATTAGCATAG
>NZ_JABXKM010000055.1 GCF_017115025.1 Nostoc sp. NOS(2021)
GTCCCCACTCCCCACTCCCCAGTGAGAGGCGCAACGGCGAGTATTGCGACCCACGCAGGTGCAGAAAATCTGTGTTTTCGTTTGCCTGAAAGAGCCAGCTTGAGCGGGGGCTGCATATAAGTTGTTGAAAAATAAGGAACCAGAGCCAAAATGATTGAGACTAATGTCTCTCGCCACCACGAAACATTTTTACAAGTAGTTCAAAGTTACTACCAGCTAACGAAACCTCGGATTATTCCGTTGCTTTTGATTACTACGGCTGGGAGTATGTGGATTGCTGCTAAGGGAGAAGTAGACCCATTGCTGTTGCTAGTAACTCTCACTGGTGGCACCTTGGCGGCTGCAAGCGCCCAGACGATTAACTGTGTCTATGATCGGGATATTGATTATGACATGGAACGGACGCGCCATCGTCCGATACCTTCCGGTAAGGTGCAGCCGCGCGATGCTCTAATTTTTGCGATCGCACTGGCGACGATTTCCTTTACACTCTTGGCAGTATTTGCCAACCTGTTAGCCGCACTGCTAGCCTTCTCTGGCATTGTCTTTTACATTTTGGTCTACACCCACTGGCTAAAACGCCACACTACCCAGAATATCGTTGTTGGTGGGGCGGCTGGGGCAATTCCGGCGTTAGTGGGTTGGGCTGCTGTCACAGGCACTTTAAGCTGGTCAGCGTGGTTAATTTTTGCCATCGTCTTTTTGTGGACACCGCCCCATTTCTGGGCGCTAGCTCTGATGATTCGGGACGATTACGCAAAGGTGGGGATACCAATGCTACCTGTGATTGAAGGTGATACGGCAACCGTGAGGCAGATTTGGTATTATACCCTGCTTACCGTAGTTGCAACCGCGTTATTGGTTTATCCCTTGGGCGCAAGTGGAATTCTTTATGCTGCGATCGCCCTAATTCTGGGAGGATTATTTATCCACAAATCTTGGCGTTTGTTGCAAAATCCAGAAGATCGCACTGTCGCTAAAGAGTTGTTTCTCTATTCCATCTCCTACATGATGCTGTTGTGTCTGGGGATGGTAGTTGATAGTCTTCCTGTCACCCATAATCTAATTAGTGCAGCGATTAATCAGCTGCATTTTATCAGTTAGGGGATGGAAAATTTAGCGATCGCGTTTGGGAAAGGGGCGCGATCGCATTTTCAGAAATTAAGAATTATACATAATAATTAGAGTTTGGCGGATTTGCGATTAAAAGTAAAATTTTAGTCATAGGCAAATTGATCAAAAATCTAAATGTTGACAAATTACATTCGTACAGCATTGCACAAAGCAACCTACGAGTTGCTTGAGGATGGAACTTTTTATAGCGAAATTCCAGAATGTCAAGGAGTGTGGGCAAACGCTGCAACACTCGAAGCTTGCCGGGAGGATTTGCAAGATACTCTTGAAGGATGGATTATTTTAGGATTGCGTTTGGGTCATACTCTACCGATACTCGATGGTGTTGACTTGAATTTCACCAAAGAGGTCGCCTAATGCCACCCTTTGGATCGATTAATCGGCGGGATCTGATTCGTTACCTGAAAGATGTAGGTTTTGATGGGCCTTACCCAGGTGGTAAACATCAATACATGGTGAAAGGTGAATTAAAGCTGACAATTCCCAATCCACATCAGGGAGACATCAGCCCAAGCTTATTAAATAGAATATTACGTCAAGCTAATATAAGCAGAGATGAATGGGAGGCGTTATAAATTATATGCCCGATCGCTCATGAGACAATAATCTGTCGTGCGATCGCACCAGGAGCTAACTCAATTGATTCCGCCTGTAAATACAATTGAATTGCTTCTTTAATATTTTCCAAAGCTTCTTCTTCAGTTTCTCCTGCTGAAGTACAGCCAGGTAACTCTGGATACCATACAGCCCAATCGCCTGTTTCTGGGTCTGATTCAAGAATCACACGCCATTTCATAGCTAATCCTCTGATATGTAATTATTGTAAATTGGGAACAGCGATGTCTACGACGGGCTACGCCTACGCATCTCTAAAACTTAAAATCCAAAACTTAAAATTTTTAATGCCTTATTATTTAATTAAGATTCTTCGGGGACGATTTTCTTCGTTAGGAAAATGGCAGTGAACTGCATCACGAATCATTTCCTGTAGTGTTTCTATATCGTCAGCCTGAGTAAAAATTGACTCCGTTAGAGCTACTGCTGTATAACCACCATCTGGATCATCTTCAACAATAAATACAATTTCAGTCATAGCGAATCTTTCCATAAATACTAGATTTTAAAGCCCACACTCTTCACATCGTAGTAAAATCAAACTCACTACTAATGTCATCCCAGTAATGCTAAAACATGGTAAATGGCCTTTTGGAGCTTTTATAGAGAAGATAAGGTTATCAAACCATACAGTAGGAATTTCTTCAAATGAATCTATAAAAAACAATAATTTCTGCCTTCCCATTTTAGAACGCAACCATCCTACTTCAGAGGCAAAACTAGACCAAGCTTCCGAATCTGGCTCCTTGTTTCCTCCCATATTTTGCCAAATTTGTTTTTGGACATTGAAACCAAAGTGTCCGTTGCTATATTTATTCCAAAGGTAGTTAATATCATGGTATTGGAACAGTAAAGCATATTTGGGAATCAGCAGATGGTGTCTATTAAGTTTTCCCATTTTCTGCCGACTGGGTTTCATGAGCCATTATATTTTTGAGCAAATTACTTCTAGTGGCTTCTCCAGTCTCAACTTACTTTTGCTAGCGTAGTGATATAGAGTTTATCGCTCTCCAGTAAGCGCCTGGAAGCAAAAGGATTAATATGGCACATTTAAATCAGCGTCGCTCCCAAAATGTCAACGGCGATTTTTATGTAGATACTACCTGTATTGATTGTGATACCTGTCGCTGGATGACTCCTGAAGTGTTTTCTCGTGTAGATGAACAGTCGGTGGTTTATCATCAACCAACGAATGAGGCCCAAAGATTAGCAGCGCTGGAAGCACTTTTAGCTTGTCCTACTAGTTCTATTGGCACAGTTGAGAAACCCAAAGATATCAAAGTTGCTCAACAACAGTTTCCAATATTAGTAGCGGAAAATATTTACCACTGCGGCTATCATTCTGAAAAATCTTACGGTGCTGCTAGCTATTTAATTCAACTTCCAGAAGGTAATATTTTGGTGGATTCTCCTCGGTTTACGCCGCCTTTAGTCAAGCGTTTAGAAGAACTGGGGCCAATTCGTTATATGTACCTAACTCATAAAGATGATGTGGCAGATCATCAAAAGTTTGCCGAGCATTTTCAGTGCGATCGCATCCTCCACGTTGATGATATTACTGCGGATACTCGCAATGTGGAAATACAGCTAACTGGTTCTGAACCATTTACTTTGACTCCAGATTTATTAATTATCCCAGTTCCCGGTCACACCAAAGGACAAACAGTCCTACTTTATAAAAATAAGTTTCTCTTCACTGGCGACCATCTCGCTTGGTCAGAAAGCTTGCACCAACTGGCTGCATTCCACGGCGCCTGCTGGTATTCTTGGTCAGAACAGACTAAATCAATGCGGAACTTGGCTAATTACTCTTTTGAGTGGGTGCTACCAGGTCATGGGCGAAGGTTTCATGCTGATAAAGAAACCATGCGCCAGCAGATGCACAAGTGTATTGAGTTGATGGAATCTTTGAATTGACATTAAATAACTGACTTTTCACTTCATCTAGAAAAACCTAACCCCCTAACCCCCTTCCCGCGCCGGGAAGGGGGAAAATTCAAAGTCTCTCTCCTAAAAGGAGAGAGATTTAGAGAGAGGTCAGACTTTATTGCATACAAACGAGCGATCGCTATAAGCTGGGTTTTACCACCCTTTTAACCAAACACGGATTATGAAAAAGCTGATCAACAAGCCGGAAGACTTTGTGCGGGAAAGTCTAGAAGGTATGGCGGCGGCTCATTCCGATTTAATTAAACTGAACTATGATCCCGCTTTTGTCTATCGATCTGATGCACCTATAGAGGGTAAAGTAGCAATTATTTCTGGTGGTGGCAGTGGACATGAACCAATGCACGCTGGCTTCGTGGGCAGAGGAATGCTGGATGCCGCTTGTCCTGGTGAAGTTTTCACTTCACCTACTCCTGACCAAATGCTAGAAGCAGCCAAGCAAGTAGATGGAGGCTCTGGTATCCTTTATATCGTCAAAAATTACAGTGGCGATGTCATGAACTTTGAGATGGCAACGGAGTTAGCCCGTGGTGAGGGCATTCGAGTCCTAAATATTTTGATTGATGACGATGTGGCTGTGAAGGATAGCCTCTATACCCAAGGACGCCGGGGTGTGGGAACAACAATACTGGCGGAAAAAATTTGTGGCGCAGCCGCAGAGATGGGGTATGATTTGCCACAAATAGCAAATTTATGTCGCCGAGTAAATGTGAATGGGCGGAGTATGGGAATTGCTCTAACATCTTGTACAGTGCCAGCTAATGGAACGCCGACATTTGAATTGAGCGATCGCGAAATCGAATTAGGTATCGGTATTCACGGTGAGCCAGGAACAGAACGCACAGCCATAAAATCAGTAGATGAGATCACCGAAATTTTGACGCGATCGCTCATTGAGGATACAGCATACAGCCGCACACTACGCGAGTGGGATGAAGACAAAGGAGAATGGGTAGATGTAGAACTAACAAATCTCCCATTTGCAAAAGGCGATCGCCTATTAGCTTTTGTCAATAGCATGGGTGGAACTCCAGTTTCCGAACTGTATATTGTTTACCGCAAACTCGCCCAAATCTGTGAACAGCAAGGATTGCAAATTGTGCGAAACTTGATCGGCCCTTACATCACATCTCTAGAAATGCAAGGTTGCTCCATTACCCTGCTGAAATTAGATGATGAGATGATCCGGCTATGGGATGCACCAGTAAAAACGTCGAGTTGGCGCTGGGGAATTTAACTAATTACGAATTATTTTGATATGGTGAGTCAGGCACAGATATTACAATGGTTGCGGGCATTTGCAACCGAAATAGAGCAGAACAAAGCATATTTGACAGAATTAGATGCTGCGATCGGAGATGCTGACCACGGGATCAATATGGATCGGGGCTTCAAAAAGGCGATCGCTCAGTTACCAACTGTTGCAGACAAGGACATCGCCAACATTCTCAAAACCGTGAGTATGACCTTGATTTCTTCTATTGGCGGTGCTAGTGGCCCTCTTTATGGCACCTGGTTTTTGCGAGCAAGTACAGCAGTAGTTGGTAAGCAAGAATTAACAGAACAAGATGTTTTAGGAATACTCCAAGCAGGCTTAGACGGCGTACTGCAACGTGGCAAAGCGCAACTAGGAGACAAAACAATGGTGGATGTGCTATCTCCGGCTGTAGCCGCTTTTAGGCAAGCTGTAGGAGAAAGCAAGGGAACGCTGGAAGCTCTGCAACAAGCTGTAGCAGCAGCCCAAATAGGGTTGCAGGAAACTATACCCATGCAAGCGAAAAAGGGACGGGCTAGCTACCTGAGAGAACGGAGTATCGGACATCAAGATCCAGGAGGGACTTCTGCTTATTTGATGTTGAAGAGTTTGTTAGGGGTGTTGGAAAGTTATTAGCCCGTCGTAGACATTGCCTAAAAATTCAAACTTATCTGATTTGATTCACAACAGATATACTCTGGATACGCCATTTACCTCGTTGTCGAATTAAATCATACCGAACTCGCAAATTATCGTTAGAAGAGTTTTTAAACTGACCATTTTCATATAACTGTGACCCTTCCTTAACCGTAGCTTCCACTGCGGCACGATCTGCAAATAAATCAATTTTCTCTACAGATTCCACCTTCAGGCTATGGTCATACTTGCGGTAGAGATTGTCTAACCGATACTGTTGAGCAGTCTGCCGCGATTGAGACAAAGCTGAACCAGTTAAAATCTCCTCTAAATTAGTAATCTGATGATTCGGCCCTAAAGCTGCGGCTTTGGTAGATAGCCAAGTCCGAATGAGTTCCTCTGCCGTTGCATCTGTTAAAGGCCCATCTGATGATTGTAGTTTACTGTTTGGATCAGGAATAGATATTGGTGGTTGATTTATCTGTATAAACAATTGTGAATCGGGCGCAGATCGTGTACGGAAAAACAAATTTTTTAACCATCCAAAAGTTGTTGTGACTAACACCCAGAAAACTAATATACTCACCAAAGAAATAAACACTCTCCATACTAGCCGTGTTTTCCCTTCTATGGTGTTAGCAAAAGTTCGCCGCCGCCGGGGACGACGAGCATGAGGACGATTATCTGGTACACGCTCTCGGCTAGCAGGTGGAGTAGGTTTTCTCCGCCGACGCTTTTGGTTATGACCGGGTGCAGCAGTCTTAGCTGAACCGTTCAAATGGTGATTAGTGCCTCTGCTCATCCGTTCGGCAGTAGGAACCTCTGATTTTACACTCCCAGATGAATTCCACATGGGTGGTGAGAAGTTTGAATATTCGGGTGTTTCTTTTGTTGGTGTTTCTGGTAAATCTAGGTCAGGTGTTCTGCTGTAATTAAATTGCCCTGAATTCCTAGTTGAATTCTTGGGGAAAGGGGGATTATTTGTCTGCGGCTGGGGAAAATACTGGGGGTTAATTACAGCCCATTCATTAGTTGTTTCTGCATCCGTTGGCAGTGCTTCTAAATAAGCTTGCACTTGTTGATTAGCAAAGTAATCTTTTAGGAAAGCTTGCTGGTTTGCTAAATCTCGAAAATGTGGAAATACTTCGTGTTGTAACCACTGTTCTGCATATAGACACAGCCCCGGTAACAAATCTGGAGAGTCTTGAGATTTTTCCCGAATAAAAGCTAAAGCTTCGTACTCCTGACTAAGTTCTAAAACACGAGTTGCTTCTTGGGTTTGTCCCAAGAGTAATGCACATAGCGACTGTTCTAAATGTACATCTTGGCGCTTGCCCAGACGTATGAGCATTTGTCTTGCTTGACGAATTAAAGCTGGTTGCCGTTGAGCAAATCCCCGTGCTATCAACGCATAAACGGCTAAGTAAGTGGCAACAGCAGAAGGACGTTTGCTTTGGGCTTCAAATAACTTGTGTTGCTCTGCGACTGTTAGGTGGTTGCGTAACTGCTGGATAAATCGTAGAAAGTCATCTATATTTAAACCAGATTCATCATTGCTCGTGCCATCAATCCCACCACGATCTTCTAAGAGGTTTTGCAATAATTCCAAGCCTTGGCGTCGTTCGGCAGTCTTTTCTTGAGGTAGTGCCAGCAACTCCAAAATTCGATATGGTCGCAATTTGTAAAGATCCGCCTGAATTTCCGCCTGTACACTGGAGAACAACCCTTCGCGTACTAGCAGTTCTTGACCAGTTTCTAGGGATATGGCGGCATTTTCATAGTGACCTTGCTGCCACTGTTCCCGACCTAATTCTAGACAAGCAAAGGCAACAGTGAGAACAACATCTGGATGTTCAGCACTTTCGTATATTTCTTCGTCTGCTAAATTATTGCCTTTTCTTGCACTTGTAGCACTATTTTTATTTACCAGGTACGGACGACCTAGTTTCAGTACAAGTTCGTATTCCCCCAACTCTTGCAAAATTAATAAAGCGCCAACTAATTCGTCTTGGGTAATTTCGATGCCCAGACTCTGGGTGTCAATACCCCTTTTGGTACTTTCTGTACGATTTTCCAGTGCTACTGCGGCAGCAGCAAGGTTATCAGGGTCATAGGCGTGGGCAAGATAAAGCTGATCGTAGGTACTGCGTTGTTTTGGATCTGATAAAACCACGTAAGCTTCTTCTATGAGTTGTTTACGAGAAGAAATTGCAGCCTGAGAATACTCACGTCGTGGCAATTGTACAATGCGATCGCTGTATGCCTGTCGCAATTGTTCATCACTTGCCGCTAACGGTAGTCCTAAAATTCGGTAGTAATCTAGCGGAATTCGCACAGCCTACTTCCCCTGCACCGTGATCAACATAATTCACCTAGAGCTTTCCAGGCCTGTAAAACCGTGCCATAAGAATGCCGTGTAGAATTTACTCTATAAGTGTATATTGCAACAACTTGTTTTGTACCTTTCCGAAATTTTGAGTCACATTCTAGTACTAATTTTTTGCTTTCGCCCAGAAAGATTTACTTTTTTGTCTTAATTCTTAGTATTTTTGTTTAACACGACTATTATCAGCCTTCGATACCACAAACCATAACTACCGCTTTTAGTGACGGTATAAATATTGTGGTTGCAAGAATCTATTGATGATTGATTTTTTCGGGACTTTCCCAGTAGGCGCTCACTAAAATACCATTATTGGGGGTGTGACCCTGATAACAGGAGAAAAAATCATATCATAATTAACCTTTAATTACAATTACGTCTTTGGGTATAGATATTTGGATATAGAGATTTTTGCGTCCTTTTTTTTAAATTGTTAATGGATATGCAGAAAGCAGTCTATCTTGATTGCTAATCTATGAAGCAATCGCTTGGGTTAAGATCCCCCCGCCTGCGGCGACCCCCTTAAAAAGCAATACGGTTCACTTAAGGCTTAACTCTTTATCAAAGTCAATTTTTTTAACAAACCGCCTTCTGGTGCGTCGGGTGACGCCAACGCGCAGCGTCTCGCAGAGAAGGAAGAGAAGGAAAAAATGCTTAACTGAACTGTATTGCTTAAAAAAGGGGGTAAAAGAGATATTAGCCCCCTTTTTTAAGGGGGGTTGGGGGGATCTCCGAACACTAAATATCACTAACCCAAGCGTATTGGTCTATGAAAGGGAATGGTGAGAGAAAAAAACCCAAAACGGTAGATGTTGCCGTTAGAGTTAAATCCTCACGGGGCATGGGCTGAAAAGTTAAAAATCAAAAATTAAAAGTTCAGCTATTCCCTAAGACCCTTTTTTGGTGCATAAATAAAGTTTGATTGTTGAGTCTTACAAACGCTAGCCTGTTAAAAGCTGAGGTGTTATCAGATCAAGTTTATTTAAGACCGTAACTTTAAGTTGTACAACAGGGATACTCAAAAATAATGGTTCAAGAGCGTACTTTACCCACATTTAATCCTGCTACTACGCACATTACTAAGGAAGAAGCGTTACGGTTGTATGAGGATATGGTATTAGGGCGCTTGTTTGAAGACAAGTGCGCTGAAATGTACTACAGGGGTAAAATGTTTGGTTTTGTCCATTTGTACAACGGTCAAGAAGCCGTTTGCAGTGGTGTTGTGCAGTCAATGCGACCGGGTGAAGATTTCGTTTGTAGTACCTACCGCGACCACGTTCATGCTCTGAGTGCGGGTGTACCAGCAAAAGAGGTAATGGCAGAATTATTTGGCAAAGCCACAGGTTGCAGCAAAGGGCGCGGTGGTTCTATGCACATGTTTTCTGCCGAACATCGCTTGCTGGGTGGCTATGCTTTTGTGGCTGAGGGAATTCCTGTGGCAGCTGGAGCAGCTTTTCAAAGCAAATACCGCCGCGAAGTGCTAGGAGATCAAAATGCTGACCAAGTGACAGCTTGCTTTTTTGGCGACGGTGCAGCTAACAACGGTCAGTTTTTCGAGACGCTAAATATGGCAGCCCTATGGAAACTGCCAATTCTGTTTGTGGTCGAAAATAATAAGTGGGCCATTGGGATGTCTCACGAGCGAGCCACTTCCCAGCCAGAGATTTATAAAAAAGCCAGTGTATTTAACATGGTGGGCGTGGAAGTAGATGGCATGGATGTACTAGCAGTAAGAGCCGTGGCCCAAGAAGCTGTAGCCCGTGCCCGTGCAGGTGAAGGCCCAACATTAATTGAGGCACTTACCTACCGCTTCCGGGGTCACTCCTTGGCTGACCCAGATGAAATGCGAAGCAAAGCTGAGAAAGAATTTTGGTTCGCCCGTGACCCAATTAAGAAGTTGGCAGCTTATTTGCTGGTGCAAAACCTGGCGGATGAGGAAGAACTCAAAGCCATTGACCGTAAAATTCAGGGTGTAATCGACGAGGCAGTTCAATTCGCCGAAAGCAGCCCCGAACCAGACCCCAGCGAGTTATATCGCTTCGTTTTTGCAGAAGACGAATAAATTCTGGGGCATGGGGCATCGGGCATCGGGACAAGGGAGACAAGGAGAATGCCCAATGCCCAATGCCCAATGCCCAATGCCCAATACCCAATGCCCAATTAGGACTAAATTTGTGTTTACCATTGCAGTTCAACAGCAACAATACAAAACCTACATCCTTTCAGATGAAACCGCTGGTTCTCAACTGGAAGTTGTCCCAGAACGTGGTGGTATCATCACTCGCTGGCGTATACAGGGGCAAGAAATTTTCTACTTAGATACTGAGCGTTTTGCTAACCCTGATTTGAGCGTCAGGGGTGGGAATCCTATTTTGTTTCCGATCTGCGGCAATATACCGGATAATACTTATACTCACAATGGGCAGCAGTATACTCTCAAACAACACGGCTTTGCCCGTGATCTCCCGTGGGAAGTAACTGACCAAGTAACTCAAGATAAAGTTAGCCTCACCCTCGTCCTCAACAGCAACGAGCAAACACGGGCTGTTTATCCTTTTGACTTTCAAGTGCTGTTCACTTACGAACTCCAAGGTAATACCTTAGAAATTCGGCAGCAGTATAAAAATCTTTCATCCAGATCACTGCCCTTTTCTACGGGTTTCCATCCTTATTTTCTGACGGTTGATAAAGCTGGGTTAGAGTTTGAAATTCCTTCCCAAAAGTATCAAGACCAGATAACCAAGGAAATTCACCCCTTCAATGGTAATTTTGACTTTAGCCGCGATGAAATTGACGTTGCCTTTAAGCAGCTAACCAGTCAATCGGCATCTGTGACAGACAACAGCCGCAAGTTAAAACTGACTCTGGATTATAGCAATAAATATCCGATTTTGGTGTTTTGGACGCTCAAAGGCAAAGATTTCTACTGTCTAGAACCGTGGAGCGCTCCTCGTAACTCCCTGAACACTGGTGAAAACCTGACTGTGTTAGAACCAGGAAGCAGCTACACGGCATCTGTGCGGTTAACGGCAGATTTTTTCTAAACCGCTTTACAAATCTACAGATGTTTATGCTATGATGGCAAAGTTGCGAAATGCAGCGAAAGGGTCGCTAACTCAACGGTAGAGTACTCGGCTTTTAACCGATTAGTTCCGGGTTCGAATCCCGGGCGACCCATATAAAAGTTTATAGAATGGCATCAGAGGCCGATCGCTCCATTTTTTAATTGCTGTAAGTGCGATCGCCCCTTGATAGTAAAATTTGAATAATTCTGTAGTTTAGGCATAATCTAATCCCAAATGCAAAAGTTAGGGGAAAACACCCTTACAGCATTTGTCAGAAGTTAGTACCTTTGGGTTGAAGCGATCGCTTGTGGATAAAATTTTGAGAGCCAAGGCGCGATCGCTTTATAATCAAGTAAGCGATCGCTTTGAGATCACCATTTGGGATACTGGGCTACCAGAGCTAGTAGTTGTAGGGTAGCTAAATGTACAGCAATACACAGCAAGTATGGGGCATAGTACAGCAGTAGAGAGCAAGTATAGGGCATATTTATAGTAACTATGGCGTAAACTTTTTCAACATAGACACACGACACTAGTTATAATTTCCTATAAGTTGAAAAAACTCTTAAGATTTAGCGTGATTATTACGCTTCTCTCACACCAACTAGCTGACAACCACATTAGGAGGACTATCTATGGCGCTTGTACCACTGCGGCTGCTGTTGGATCACGCAGCTGAAAACGGTTACGGCATCCCAGCTTTCAACGTTAACAATTTGGAGCAGATTCAGGCGATCCTGAAGGCTGCTGTCGAGACAGATAGCCCCGTAATTTTGCAAGCTTCTCGTGGCGCTCGTGCTTATGCAGGAGAAAACTTCTTGCGCCACCTAATTTTGGCAGCGGTAGAAACCTATCCTCAGATTCCCATTGTCATGCACCAAGATCATGGGAATGCACCTGCTACCTGCTACTCAGCAATTAAGAACAACTTCACCAGCGTGATGATGGATGGTTCTTTAGAAGCTGATGCTAAGACCCCCGCTAGCTTCGAGTACAACGTCAATGTTACCCGCGAAGTTGTAAATGTAGCTCATGCTCTGGGTGTCAGCGTTGAAGGTGAACTCGGTTGTTTGGGTTCTCTAGAAACTGGTGCTGGTGAAGCTGAAGATGGTCACGGGTTTGAGGGTACACTCGACCACTCCCAACTCTTAACTGACCCCGATGAAGCTGTTGACTTCGTAGAAGCAACCCAAGTAGATGCTTTGGCAGTTGCCATTGGCACAAGCCACGGTGCTTACAAGTTTACCCGCAAGCCGACTGGGGAAATTTTGGCAATCAGCCGTATCGAAGAAATTCACCGCCGTTTGCCCAACACCCACTTGGTAATGCACGGTTCCTCTTCTGTACCGGAAGATTTGCTTGCACTGATTAACCAGTATGGTGGTGCAATTCCTGAAACCTACGGTGTACCTGTAGAAGAAATCCAAAAAGGCATCAAGAGCGGTGTACGTAAGGTAAATATTGACACCGATAATCGGTTGGCTATTACGGCTGCTGTACGTGAAGCTTTGGCTAAAAAACCAGAGGAGTTTGACCCTCGTCACTTCCTCAAGCCTTCTATTACATATATGCAGAAGGTTTGTGCTGAACGCTATCAGCAATTTGGCACAGCTGGCAATGCAAGCAAGATCAAACAAATTTCTTTGGAAGATTTTGCTGCTAAGTATGCTAAAGGTGAACTCAACGTTGTTACTAAAGCAGCGGCTAAAGTTTAATTTTGACAACAAATAAATAGGGGCACAGTGCTATGCTCCTAAAAGACTGAGGATTCTTGTATTGGCATAAACCGGGCGGTTACCCGGTTTTTTGTTTTATTCATCAGGACTGGGTATAGGGCATAGGGCATGGGGCATGGGTCAATATATCAATAGTTCTTCCCTTGCTCCCCCTGCTCTCCCTCATCCCCCTGCTCCCCTGCGTCTAAAATACCCGATGTTGTAAAGATGGCATTTGACGGCGGACTTGTTCGAGCCTAGTGGGGTTGATTTCAGCGATCGCAATTCCTGGCTTCTCCCCAGCATCGGCTAAAATTACACCCCAAGGGTCGATAATAACGGCGTGGCCGTGGGTTAGACGGCGGGCGTAGTTATTCCCTGTTTGGGCAGGAGCAATGACGTAGGCGGTATTTTCGATGGCTCTGGCTTGTAGTAGTACTTGCCAGTGGTCTTTGCCTGTAAAGGCGGTAAAGGCGGCGGGAATAAAGATCACATCGGCTCCCTTCTCTGCCAGATGACGGTACAGTTCAGGGAAGCGGACATCATAACAAATAGAAAGCCCTAAATTACCAAGTTTTTCTGAGAAATGGACGGGCGGTAGTTGCGTACCAGCTACAACCGTGCTGGATTCACGATAGGTATTGCCGTCGGGGACATCAACATCAAATAGGTGTACTTTGTAGTAGCGGGCAAGTTCTTGACCGTTTGGGTCGATGAGTAGAGTGGTGTTATAAACTTTGCCTGTATTGTCTACCGGAAGTGGAAAGCTGCCGCCCAAGATCGTAATTTGAAAGCGTTGAGCCATTTTTTTCAGAAAATTTTCACTTTCACGAGCGATCGCATCGCCTTGGGCGAGTTTGTCTTTTTCTTCTCCCATATAGGAAAAGTTTTCTGGCAAACCTACCAATTGGGCACCTTGACGCACGGCAAGCTCTATTAATTCTTCTGCCTGTGCCAAATTTTTCTGTAAATCGGGCACACTGGTCAATTGAATAGCGGCGGCTAAATAAGACTTCATAGATTCAACAACGAATAGTTGATTTATGGAAGATAGATTATCAAAATATATCGCTAGTTAAACATCTGTGGAACTTAATTAGAAATGCGTCAGCGTTGCTTTTCTTTAACAGACTTGTTTTATTGCTGATCTTAATCTCCCTTCAGGTTCTAGCAAACTGACCAAGATTGGGATTAGGTTGTGATCAAACCCTGATAAAAGCTGTCTGCTGTGGATATTTCTGTATTACAGAGCAACTAAATTTATTTTGAATTTTGACTTTTGAATTCGGAGCGTACCCCTTCTCTTAAGCAAGCTACGCGCAGCGGCTCGTAGAGAAGCGACGTGACTCAGCTTTTGGGTTTTCTGTTGGCGATGCTATAGCGGTTCTCAGTTGCATGGAATACAGACCACTCGTAGGGGCACAGCATTGCTGTGCCCCTACCATGTGTTGAATCCAAACGAGAATTGGTATAGCGGTGGAAATTGGTAGTACAGGAATTAGGGAGTTGTTTTTGAGGTAGAAAACTCCTAAAAATATTCGGAATCGGAAACTGTATACAAATGTAAACAAGTTGAGAGACGATAAATTTGCGCCTCTCAAACTTGTTTATAAAAATTAACCTAAAGTTAGAACAACATGGATAACTCAAGAGGATTTTATTGCCGATTGAGTTTCAAAGATACTTTTCGAGAGTGGAAGCTAATGTAGTTTTAGGCACTGCGCCGACCACCATATCCACTTTTTGTCCACCCTTAAAAATCATTAATGTGGGAATGCTGCGGATGCCGTACTGACTAGCAACATTAGGATTTTCATCTGTATTGACTTTTACAACCTTTATTTGACCTTTGTACTGTTCGGAGATTTCATCGACAACAGGAGCTACCATACGGCATGGTCCGCACCAGGGTGCCCAAAAGTCAACTAAAACGGGTACATCGCTGTCGAGTACTTCTTGCTTGAAACTAGAATCGGTAACTTGTGCGGCTGTTGACATGCCTAAAACCTTCGCCAATAATATCTGAGCTTGGTGAAAATTCTACCATAGCAAAAACCTCAGCTTGGGAGTAGAGGATGTACATTTGCAAAGAAGCTCTCTTATTTTATTTACAAACATAAGGAACCGCCCGAACAGTAGTCCGGGCGGAGTGTGGTGTGAGGAGTGAACGGAAACATGCGTCTCCGCTATCTCTATTGTAGGCGACATATCGGATTTTTCCAGCAATTGTTTAGGGGCATGGAAAAATTTATTCCAGAATTGGGTAGTGGGCATTGGGCATTGGGCATTGGGTAGTGGGCATTGGGTAGTGGGCATTGGGCATTGGGCATTGGGCATTGGGTAGTGGGCATAGAGCATGGGTTATTCTCCTTGTCTCCCTTGTCTCCCTTGTCTCCATGCTCTATGCCCCAATTCTATTTACCCATACCTAATTGTTGAGCTTTTTGGTAAACTTTACCCTCGGTTAATAAGGAAGGCGCAATTACAACTTCCACTTGTTGCATTTCTTTAATATTTTTCGCTCCCAAAGTGCCCATACTCGTCTTTAAGGCTCCTAAAAGATTGTGAGTGCCATCATCTAGTCCTGCTGGGCCAATGAGTATTTGCTCTAGGCTACCAGTGGTGGCAACGCGAATGCGGGTGCCACGAGGTAAGACTGGGCTGGGAGTCGCCATACCCCAATGATAACCTCGTCCTGGGGCTTCGGCGGCTCTGGCAAAGGGGGAGCCAATCATCACACCATCGGCACCGCAGGCGATGCATTTACAAATGTCGCCACCGGTGATTAAACCACCATCAGCAATAATGGGGATATAGTTACCAGTTTCCTTGTAGTAATCATCTCGTGCCGCAGCACAATCTGCGATCGCAGTCGCTTGTGGCACACCCACACCCAACACCCCACGAGAAGTACAAGCGGCACCAGGCCCAATTCCTACCAGTACCCCAGCCGCCCCAGCTTTCAATAAATTCAAAGTCACTTCGTAAGTCACGCAATTCCCCAATACCACGGGGATGGGCATGGAACGGCAAAATTCTGCTAAATCAAGAGGTACTAAAGACTCTGGTGATAGATGTGCAGTAGAAACTACCGTAGCCTGGATAAAAAATAAATCTGCCCCAGCTTTGGCCACCGCCTCACCATATTTACTTGCACCGGCTGGAGTTGCACTCACCGCCGCAATGCCACCTTGTTGTTTAATTTGCTGAATACGTAGTTCAATTAATTCTGGCTTTATTGGTTCGGCATAGAGTTCTTGCATCAGGGCAACAAATTCATCTTTACCCACAGAGGCAATCCGATCTAATATTGGCTCTGGGTCAGCATAGCGAGTTTGAATCCCCTCTAAATTGAGGACACCTAATGCTCCTAACTGTGACAAACGTACAGCCATGCGAACATCTACTACGCCATCCATCGCACTGGCAATTATCGGGATTTCTCGCTCAATATTGCCAATACGCCACTTAGTCTCTGCCAAACTAGGGTCTAGTGTTCTGTTACCGGGGACTAGAGCAATTTCATCTATTCCGTAAGCTCTGCGAGCTATTTTTCCCCGCCCAAGTTGAATTTCCACGCTTTAATTTTTCTCAAATCTGTTTAAGCTAGGGTATCAAATTGTGGAGGGAATTGGGACGTTTTTTCC
Organism: Nostoc sp. NOS(2021); assembly: GCF_017115025.1. Taxonomy (GTDB): domain Bacteria; phylum Cyanobacteriota; class Cyanobacteriia; order Cyanobacteriales; family Nostocaceae; genus Nostoc. The sequence goes on from NZ_JABXKM010000055.1 coordinate 16,398, forward strand.
CCGAACTACACAGATAAATTCGAGTTACCCAAGCCGCCGCTCGAAACTTTGGTGGACGTAAAGTATTCACCAAGCAACAAAATGAGCAAAAATTGTTAATTGGTTTTTATATTGTGTTGTTTGAGGGTTGATGTTGCACTAGTTTTTCGATAATTGTAGTTTCATGTGTCTGTTATTACTTACTTAATATCAGGATTATTGGCATTAGTTCTCTTAATTTGCCTGTATTGACTTAGGTCAAGATCATGCAAATTCCCATAAATCATACCAACTTGGAATAGTTTGTCTTGTTTCAAATCGATAAACCTTCTGAATCTGAAGATTTCAATTCCAAAATCTAAAATCCAAAATCCAAAATTGGTTTGATTTACCGTTTATTTTTAGCTGCATCCACACCAGTGTAACCAGTTGCTAACCAAAGTATCGCTCTAGCTCCATCCCGGATAGATTTTTCGATAGATTCAGGGGGTTTTTCTGAAGGAACTGGCACTGGTTTTAAATAAATACCCCGACTACCCAAAATGATTTCGCCGATTACACAAGCCCGGCGCATATGGAAGTCTGAAGTAATCAAATAAATGCTCTTGATACCGCGAGCTTGCAAATCATCCACCAACGTAGTAAAATTAGTAACTGTATCTACGGCTTCATAGTCCAAGTGTAAACGTTTGGGATCAACACCAGCTTTGGTAAACACTCGTTGGGTGAATCTAGGTGGACTACCCCCAGTAATCCAAATTGGTATATTTGGATGCTCGCGAACAAATTTTGCTGTAAACTTCTCTCGCTCTAAATGTCTCGTTGAACCACCTAACACTACAACTGCTTGCGGCTGTACAAATTGGTTTTGTACTTCTTTGTATCCCCACCACATGATTAGCGGTAGGACAAAAGCCATTAAACGAAAAAATTTACCTGTAAAGAGTAGCTTATTCAAGGCTCGATAACTTTATTTACTGAATTCAAAATTTCCTCTGACTAGAAGAAAAACACAATTGATAGTAGAGTAGCAAACTCCTCAAGAATCTGCCCAAATATAGCGATGTCTGACGACAAGCCGCTCCGCGTCTACGCTCGTTTGTATGCAATACACCCTGACCTCACTTCCAAACATCTCTCCTAAAAGGCTACGGTGTACACACAAGTCGAAAAAAGCTCGATTTATCATTGTTCTCTCGTTCCCATGCTCTGCGTGGGAATGGCTGATTAGGGGCTGCTGCCTCCAGTCAGACATTGAGTCGGAGACTCAATGAATGCATTCCCAGTCTCCGACTGGGAACGAGAAAAACCTCATCAAGCTAGGTTTTTAGGACTTGTGTGTACACCGTAGCCTAAAAGGAGAGAGGCTTTGAATTTTACTCCCCAACGCTAGTAGGGAAGGGGTTGGGGGTTAGGTCTGTATTGGACTCAACTCAAAAGTGCTATACAAATTTGGGTGATTGTCATGTTACAGCGCGATTAAGCGTGCTTGAAGTTTTTCCTCTAATTGATGAATTATCCTAACCTGTATCGGACAATCCATCAAAGGGTTATAGGAGCTTGTCGGCGAATAATTGGCATATCCTACTCACTAGTTGCTGCTTCCAGCCAAACTTCCACATCATCTGTTAGCAACTTCTGTGCTGCATCCAGCATTGATGCTGCGATGTCTTTGAGGTCTTCACGATTGTTCAAGTAAGTTTTCAATGCTTCCATTGGGTCGATGCTGCTACTTGCACTCAATTCAGGAATCCGGGGTCGAGCTAATTGACTGACTAATTCTGCTTGAATGGTGTAGGTATGAGCGGGACTTAAAGCAGTATGTAGAGAGGAACTGTCAATTAAATCCATCTGTTCGGAGCGGAGTTTGTAAATTAGCCGCACTACAGCATCTTGAATATCATACTTAGCGATCGCTTTCATTAAAACCGCCTGCGGATCATCTGCTTTCGAGATATCCACTTCAATAGTGCGGAAAGTCCGAACTGTTAAGGGACAAAATTCCCATTCAGCGCTCCCCCGCTCTAGTTCTAGCATCACATAGCCTTTGTCTTCTTTTTCTTCGCTAAAATCTACCCGCTCAATGCTTCCGGGATAAATCACAGGCGGGTTGTTGGATTTATTCAGATTTTGGTGGCGGTGGACGTGTCCCAACGCTACATAATCAAAACAAGGTCGTGTCAGCAAAGATAGGGGTAGAGTAAAGCCTTTACCTACTGCCAAAAAGCGTTCTGCGCCCAAGGTAGCATTGTCAGCCATCAAGTGAGCCAAAAGGACAGTAGGCACATCGGGGTCAAGACGGCGAATTTCCCCTTCTATAACAACTCGTAGGCGTTCCGTTAATAGTTGGTTGACTTCCGCCAAAGACAAACCTTCAGTCTCTTGGCGAGTCATCAGGGTGGAACGGGTCAGCCAAGGCAGGGTGATTACTTGCACTTTACCATTGCGGGTTTCGATGCAGTGAGTAGTTAATGTATCACCAACAACAAATCCCGGTACTCCCAAAGTGCGGTAAATATTTAAACTCGCTCCTCCTTGTCCTTGAGAATGTTGGTCGTGGTTGCCCACCAACAGCACTGTGGGAATATTGGCATCCATCAGACGGCGAAACTGGCTAGCAAAAGCTTGTTGTACATAAGGCGGTGGTGTAGCATCCGGGAAAGCATCGCCACCAAATATCACCATATCAACAACATCTGTCAGCGCTCGGTCAATACATTTAGACAAGGTATTGACAAAATCCTCCAACCGTGTATTTAATCCAGTTGCGGGATTAATTCGTCCGTGGGAAAAGCCGCTTCCCATGTGGATGTCGGAGAGGTGGAGGATTTTGATCATATTTGTCCTTTGTTCTTAGTCATTTGTCCTTTGTCTAATACTAATGACAAATGACAAATGACCAATGACTAAATATGAATTCCACATTCTGTTTTATCACTTCCCCGCCAGCGTCCGGCGCGTTCGTCCTCGCCTTCGCCAACTTTGGTGGTGATGGGTTCGTCGCCTATGCTGGGATAACCTTTGTCGTGTAGAGGGTTGTAGATGACTCCGTGTTCAGCCACGTAAACCCAGCTGTCTTTGCGTGTCCAGGTAGCTATGGGATTTACTTTCAGCCGACCTTTACCGTCTAATTCAAATATGGGCATATTCCCACGGGTTACTGCTTGGTCACGGCGGCGTCCAGTTATCCAAGCGACGCTGTTGAGTTCGTCTAGACCCCGTAGCAGTGGTTCAATTTTTGTAATGTGGTGGAATTGGGCAATATCTTTGTCCCAGAGTTTTTCGCCGTACTTGGCTTCAAAGGCTTCGCGGGTATCTAGTTCTGGAGTTTTGTAAGTTTGCAAATCCAGGTTGTAGATTTGTTTGGCTTTAGCTACTAATTCTAGGCTTTCAGGGAAGTGGTGCAAGGTGTCGAGAAAGATCACAGGAACGGGATGCTTCAGTTCACTGTAAAGAATATGGGTAATTATCATGTCATCCACGTTAAAGGCGCTGGTTTGTACCAGTCCTGTTGGGATATTTTCTATAGACCATGCCAGTATTTCTTTGGGAGTGGCAGTTTCAAATTGCTCATTTAATTTCTCTAAGTCAAAAGCGATCGTTTGGTTTCTAGATGCCGTGGAGACTGTCATGATAATCTTCTATTCAAATATTTTTACCTTGATTAATATTTATTTTATCCCATAAAGGCGCGTATTCCGCTCGGAGATAAGGTAATTATTCTGTTCGGGAATTACTACATTTTGGGTATGGGGCATTGGGCATCGGGCATCGAGAATGGGGAGCAGGGGGAAATCACCAATACTCGGTAAAAATAATTACATAAGGAGAAAACTCCGTATTTACTAAGAAACTTTACGGTAATTTAAGTTTTACAGTACTTTTATAGATATTTATACTGATTTTGATATGGTTAAGAAACAATTAATAAAAAGGATTTTACTTACATGAACAATTCAAAATCCCGTAATCCATTAGGCGAATCTATAATTATGGGCGCTTTAATGATGTTGACTAGCGTTAGCATTATTACAATTATGAACTTTTTCTAAGATAAAGATTTCTAATTTTAGCAATAAGACTTCATCTAGTCCTGCTCAAAACTGAGCGGGACTTTTACTTTTCTGATCCAGATAAATCAGTGTATATTGACTTTCTTCTGTGACTTTCGGCAGAGAATAATTTTCAAGCCGTGTTTTTACGTAGTTTTGCAATCAGATAATTTCAAATTGGGATGCGATCGCTATTTACTTTACCCTAGTGACCAACTGGCGCTTTTGCTCCTGCACCGCCTTTACCCAGGAATAGTAACAAAGGTAATGAGCAAAGGAACCCTACCCCTACGACTTGAAAGCAATCTGCGTAAGATAAAACAGCAGCTTGGGTATCTACTATTTGACTAATTAAAGCTAGTGCTTGTTGTTGCGCTGTTGCCGCATCTATGCCTTGGCTTTGGAGTGCCCCATTGAGCAAGTCGAGGCGCTGATTGGTTTCTACATCATAAGGACTAAGTTTTGCTAAGAGGATAGCTCGATGAAAAGTCTGTCGTCGATCAAGCAGAGTGGTGAGTAGGGCAATGCCGATGCTACCACCCAGTTGTCGGGTGAGGTTGTAGAAACCAGAGCCGGCAGAAACATCTTGTTTGGGTAGCGGGCCTAAAACTGCCAGACTCAACGGGAGAAACATCAACACAGTAAAACCCCCACGCCATACCAATGGCCAAAATAAATCATCTGTGCCTGTTTGTGGGGTAATTGCTGCTAGTTGAAACATGACTCCAGATGATCCGACAGCACCGATTGCAATTAAAAATCGGGCATCAATTTTACTAGACAGTTTGCCTAATAAAATCATCACGATCGCAGACGCTAAAGCCCCAGGCGCTAACAATAGTCCTGTCTGCGTTGCCGTAAAGTGCAGCACACTCTGAGCAAATATCGGCACAGCAAAGAGTGTACCATAAAGCCCCATACCCACCACTGCTGAGAGAACACTTCCCGCAGCTAAAGAACGGTGACGCAAAACTCTTAAATCCACAGCCGGGTGATCTGTTTTCAGTTCTCGCCAAATAAACAACCCCAAGCCGATAATACTAGCGATCGCCAACGTGGTGATGAAACTGGAGGAAAACCAGTCGTCTGTCTCTCCTTCCTCTAACAAAGTTTGCATACAGCCAACAGCAATCACCAAAAACCCAATCCCGAACCAATCGACGGCTTGGCTTTGTGTCTCTCTCTTATCTTTATCTTTGGGCAAAAATGCCAAGGACATCGCCACTGCAATGATCCCGAAGGGAATATTAACAAAGAAAATCCAGCGCCAGCCCAAACCATCTACCAAGAATCCCCCTAAAGTTGGGCCGATGGCTGGGCCAGAAATTACACCTACCCCAAAAACTGCCTGGGCCAAACCTTGTTCAGCAGGTGGAAAAGTCTCGAACAAAATCGCTTGTGCTTTAGCTAGCAACCCGCCACCACATAAACCTTGAATAATTCGAGAAATAATCAGCATCGGTAGATTAAATGCCAACCCGCATAAAATCGAGGCAATGGTAAAGCCTATCAACGAGAAGATAAAGTAGGTTTTGCGCCCAAAGTAATCTCCCAGCCATGCAGATAAGGGAATTAAGACGACATTTGCAATTCCATATCCAGTCACCACCCAACCTACTTCACTGACAGTTGCACCCAGGCTGGCTTGGATATCAGTCAGGGCAACGTTAACAATACTAGTATCAATTACTTCTAAGATTGCACCAAGGGAAGCCGTAAAAGCGATCGCCCACTTCAATGGCCCCTGCACATAACCAAATTGATCAAAGGTGGAAGTTTTAATGTTGGTAGCCATTGTTAGCACAAGTAATATTTGGGAGATGTCAAAGCGATACCTGAGTTAGGCTACGCCTACGCCAAAGCTAAAATTAAATCTGGTATGTATACGCTACGGTAGCGTATCATATAGAAATGGTCAAGAGGGTCTTGAATAAAAAGTGGCAAAAATACCTATGCTAAAGATGGATGGTCACTCCTGCTGTTTTCGTGAATAGACTTCTTGCATAAATCAAAAAAAGAACCCCACCCCGCCTTTGACTTACGTCAAAGTCTCC
>NZ_JABXKM010000189.1 GCF_017115025.1 Nostoc sp. NOS(2021)
TTCAAACACTCGTTAACGGAGTTCAGAGGTGGATGAATCCAGTTCAAAGACTCGTTAACGGAGTTCAGAGGTGGATGCATCCAGTTCAAAGACTCGTTAACGGAGTTCAGAGGTGGATGCATCCAGTTCAAAGACTCGTTAACGAGTATCAAAGACTCATTACAGCAGTTTTCATTTACTTAAATCACACTCTTGTATTCTTCTGTGCGCCTCTGCGTGAGACAAAAATCTTTCAGTAATTACGAATTAACGCCGTGTGCAACTTTCTCGCAGACCTAACCCCCAACCCCTTCCCTACAAGGGAAGGGGAGCAAGAATCAAAGCCTCTCTCCCTGTGGGGCAGAGGTTTGGAGAGGGGTTCTAAAGATAAGTTGCACATCGCGTGAATTACGAATTACGAATTACGAATTAAGAATTACCCTATCAAGACTTGCACTCACACTTTCAGCATCCGGTGACTTCAATCGCTGCAAAATCTCTAAAGCTGGTTGCAAATAGGATATCGCTTTAGTGTATTCACCCTGTTGTTCTGCCAAATCTCCTAATCTCCGCAGAGTCATTGCTTGGAATTGTACATTACCAATGCGTTGAGTTATTTCCAAAGACTGATTGTAGAGTGTGATCGCTTGCTCCACTTCTCCTCTGTTGGCGTACATATATCCCAGACAGTGCAACGTCGCCGCTTTGCCTTGGACATCACCAATGCGTTCTTTTATTTCCAAAGACTGATTGTAGAGTGCGATCGCTTCATCCACTTCCCCTCTATTGGCGTAGATACGTCCTAGTTCGTGCAACGTCCCCGCTTTGCCTTGGACATCTCCAATGCGTTCATTTATTTCCAAAGACTGATTGTAGAGCGCGATCGTCTTATCTAGTTCCCCTTTGGTGGCGTAGAGAACTCCCAGATTGTGCAACGTCGCTGCTTTGCCTTGGAGATTACCAATGCGTTCATCTATTTCCAAAGACTGATTGTAGAGTGCGATCGCTTCATCCACTTCCCCTTTGTTGGCGTAGATCATTCCCAGATTGTGCAACGTCGCCGCTTTGGTTTGGACATGACCAATGCGTTCTGTTATTTCCAAAGACTGATTGTAGAGTGCGATCGCTTCATCCACTTCCCCTTTGTTGGCGTAGATCATTCCCAGTTGGTGCAACGTCGTCGCTTTGCCTTGGACATTACCAATGCGTTCATTTATTTCCAAAGACTCCTTGTAAAGTGCGATCGCTTGATCTACTTTCCCTTTGTTAGCGTAGATCATTCCCAGTTCGTGCAAATTGGCTGCTTTACCTTGGACATTACCAATGCGTTCATTTATTTCCAAAGACTCCTTGTAAAGTGCGATCGCTTCATCCACATCCCCTTTGTTGGCGTAGATACCTGCCAGTTCGTGCAAAGTTGACGCTTTGTCTTGGACATTACCAATGCGTTCTTTTATTTCCAAAGACTGATTGTAGAGTGCGATCGCTTTGTCCCATTCCCCCAAATCGTCATATATATAACCCAGTTCGTGAAGAACGCTGGCTTTGATTCCTGCTAAATTTTCATCTTCTTCAGTTAACTTTAAAGCTTGTAGCAAAAAATCTTCTGCTTTTTTCGCCTCACCAATACTCCCGTAAGCAATCCCTAACTCCTTTGAAATATTAGCGCGGGTGCGTACATCAGTTGATTCTTCCATTAGCAAGCGCTCAAGTAAATCAATCCGCTCTTGCCTTTCTGGTAAATCTAAACTTCCTAATATTCTCTCAGACTGAATAGTTTTTTCAATAGCCAAGTCTTGAGTAGACTGGACTGTTTGAAAATAAAATATTCCTTTTCTCCATGCCCAAAAATCTGGGGCATATTTTGCCAAACGCATTAGGGCATGATCTGGCAAAAATATCAGTATAGGGTGAGGAACGCTATTAGTAAAAGCGTCTCGGACAAAGTTCAAGTCTTGGAGTACAGGCGGATATTTTCCAGACAAACCAATAGACTTTTCTAAACCCATAACAACTAAGACTAATTTTTTATCTGGCTCTAAATGAACTTCTTTTAAATCACGAATAATCTCATCTCTTAAAAAACGCAAATTAGGATCAGCAAAATTGAGAATTTCAAACTGAATATCATCACATCGAGGATGGTTGTCAAGGATTTCAATTAAAGTATTTCTATCTTCAGCAAAATTAACAGCAACGAACCCAATCGTTAACTGAGTGTCAGCAAAGTCAATAAAGGTTAACAGTTCCGCTAATGACTGCTGATTTATTTGCAAAAAAGTTTCTTTTTCTAAATTTAAATCATCGGTTACTTGTAGCTGATTTGAGTGCTTCTTGGAAAGCATGGATTTGCCTCACAACTGGATTAACATAATTCCAGCGATTTTTGCCGTTGTATTCAAAAACCCAAAGACTGAACAGCATTAACCTGCCTATTTCATCTTTAGAAACATCCTTATTTACACATACCGCAGCCAACGCCGAATAGTATTCTGTTGATATACTCCGCTCAAAATTAAACTGTTCTTGCTTAATTGCATAGATGATATCATCGGCAGTAACTTTTTCGCGATCGCGAGTTGCGGCTGTAAGAAATGCTTGTGATGCTATTTGCATCAATTGGCGGATGTGACCACCGCTTGCTTTCGCTAAATCTACCAATAGTTGACGCGATTCAAATACTGCATCTACTTCAACTCTTTGTTCAATTAAACTCGTAATTGCTGTTAGACCATCGTCATTATGATCTATCTCGGTTTTGTCTTGTTCAAACTCATATATGTTGACCATCGGCACAATATTGGGAGTGTCGAAAGAATTACTCAAGTTATTTTCAGAATAGACAATAGAAATTGGTGCTGTATAGATAATCGTACAATATAGACTTTGTAATTGAAATGCGTAATCACAAAATAAATGTTTAGCTACATTTGGAGGCACTCTATCTAAGTTATCAAAAATAATTAAAAATCCTTTTTCATATTCAGGATATTTTGATTTAAGCTTGACAAAAGCATCACCTAGCAATAAATTTATATCTGCTTGTAAACGACCAATATCTTTTTGTAAATGTATAATGTCTCTTGCTCCTTGGCGAGGTGCGATCGCCCATGCGCTCCATTGCCCGTTACCTGCAACTAGCAACGGTACAGATGAGGTTTATGTCATTCTTGATACCATTTGCGAATTTGTTCAGCTAAAGCCACAGCACCACCCACAATGCTGATAATAGTAGCGATCGCCGCCAAAGTTCCCTCTCTTTGCGTCAAATCCAAAAACTATGAGAAGAAATGGTATGGACTCCCTTACACGCCAAAATACATCGCACCATCCGATCGCGCCACTTATTTGAGCGCAACCAAAGGCTATTAATCGCTGTCTCCGGCGGACAAGATTCTTTATGTTTAATAAAATTACTTTTAGATTTACAATCCAAATGGGGATGGTATTTAGGTATTGCTCACTGCGATCATCGCTGGCGTTCTGACTCCCAAGCTAATGCTAACCACGTCGAAAACTTAGCTAAAACTTGGGGTATATCCTTTTATTTAGAAACAGCGATCGCTCAGATAAATAGTGAAGCTGCTGCACGCGATTGGCGCTATCAAGCTTTAAGTGCGATCGCTCAAGCAAATAATTATCAATATATAGTTACAGGACACACCGCAAGCGATCGCGCCGAAACTCTCCTCTACAATTTAATTCGCGGTACTGGTGCTGATGGCTTACAAGCCCTGACTTGGCAACGCCCTCTAACTACGGGCATTATGCTAGTACGTCCACTTTTAGAAATCACTCGGACACAAACCGAGCAATTTTGTCAAGAGTTTAAATTACCAATTTGGGAAGATTCTACCAATCAAGATTTGCAATATGCCCGCAACCGCATTCGCCAAGAGTTACTACCATATTTACGGGCAAATTTCAACCCCCAAGTAGAATCAGCCTTAGCCCAAACAGCAGAACTTCTCCAAGCGGAAGTGGAATATTTAGAAAAAGCTGCCCAGCAGTTGCGAGAAAAGGCGATGGAAAAGGGCATGGGGCATGAACAAGATTCCCTTACTCCTCTTCTTCCCTTGCGGTTAAATCGTCGGGTATTGCAGAAAGCACCATTGGCGTTGCAACGTCGCGTGATGCGTCAGGTATTGCAGCAAATACTGACTGACGCAGCGAGTTTTGAACACATCGAAAAATTAACGGCTTTAATTATAGCGCCTAACCGATCGCAAACTGATCCATTTCCCGGTGGTGCGATCGCTCAAGTAGAAGGCGACTGGATTTGTTTGAAAATGTAAATACCATCTTTACCCACATACGACCTGATTTTTATATAGCAATCCTATTTGATTTGCTCTCCACCGAGAGGCTCAGATCCCCGACTTCTTCAAGAAGTCAGGGATCTTTTTGTTCGTAATTCATTTAGGATTGCTACACTATCCATAGTCACTTTGACATAATATCAGTTATTCTTAAGCAACCTATTCAAAATTAGCCTGACGAATCCGAAACTTATTTTTCATAGCAATCACGATTCTACCATTAAGTAAATCTTCGCTATGTAACTTTAAAACATCTATTAATAACACCTTCCTAGCTTCACGAGGTAAATTTTCTAAACGTAAAACTCCACAATGACGCTTTCTCTGCTGCCAGATCATCTGTTCAAAGTCATTATCTGTCGTCATAATAATTCTTTCTTCCATAACTGCCCATTCTAAAATATCCTCGTCTCTCATTTCGGGGTCAGTGTCACTTACATAAACCACTTCATGACCCATTTCTTGCAACCAATTACCCAAGGTACGACTAGCATTGACATCGATTAAAAATTTCATATATGGTCTAAGGTGCAGTCACTCTGTCTAAGACCTCTTCTTGAGAAACAAGATAATAAGCATAAAATAAGGCTGCTTGTATATCTTCTGGTTCTAATTCCGGGTAATCTTCAAGAATTTCTTGATTAGTAGAACCCTTGGCTAGTAATTCTAAAATCATTGCTACTGGTATTCTTAATCCCCGAATAATTGGTTTCCCAGCCAAAATATTTTTGTCAAACTTAATGCGTTCTAGTAATTTTTCATCGTTCATCTTTACTACCTACCTCTGATAATTTGCCAGTGACATATAGCAATTTATTTTTCAAGATCATCTTGAGTGAACATTTGTTCACCAGAAAAAACGATTTCGGCACGTATTTGCCGCAGACGTTTTCCCAATTGAGATTTATTTACAGGGGTTACAAGTTGAGCTTTCACCATTGTTGCATGAATAAATTTTACAAAATCTAAAACTTCTTCCTGTTTTTCTTTGTCAAGCGATCGCCATTTTGTTAATAATTCTTATTCTGAACTCATTTGTCTTCACCTATGACTGTTACCTGACTTTTTACGGTATCTAGAAAACCTCTCTTCTTTATCTCTCTCCTAAAAACTTCATCCCCTTCCGCTTTCCCTTCCAGCAACGCCGTCAAAGCTTCCATCTTGGTGATCGCTGTTCGTAATTTCGTCATAATAGCGGCTGCAAGGGCTTTAGTCCAAAAAAATAAGTTAGGGCTGAAGCCTGATCGCAAACTGATCCATTTCCTGGTGGTGCGATCGCTCAAGTAGAAGGCGACTGGATCTGCTTGAAATAGTTCGCCCTCTGCTCTTAGGCTGCGAATTCCCCCAATCCAAGAATCCACCTCTGGCTCCACAAGAGCGATCGCCACTTCAACTTTGCCAAATCCAGAATAAAAGCGGATATCGCCCCAGTTGTTACAGAAACTAATAGTGTCCATGATTATCTCAGTGCTAGTAGCGATGTAGAATCAGCATTATCCGAATATACTTGTTATTTTAATAACGTCTTTTAAGCTAAATAGATTTTGCCACTTGTTGGCATACAGCTAGCTAAAAAGACAAGTTTTGATTTAATTAAAGGCAGTGTATGGAAGAAGGAATTGTAACTTATTTAACATCAATCAAGAATGAATTAAAGGAAACTGGTAGACAAAGAAAAAATCTCAAAATTAAAAGTATTCTTAACCAACTTGGTTGTCAGCGTAGGAGTCAGTCATTTATTGACAAATTCAATAACTGTTTAGCTGATTTAGGCTTAAGAATAATCCCAGCATTTAATATTGGTTTATCATACGATGAAAGAGTTGCTATTTCCTTTGATGGAGTTACTTGTACAGAGAATGAAGTAGAACAGATAGATCCTATCGCAGAAAAAAATAGTCTAAATTTCTTGAACCCTTTAAAAGTTAAACATGATTTATTCTATTATTTATTTGATTTTGATTCTGAGCAAGAATACGAAACTTTTCAAGCTTGTTTAGACTCAAATCAACCAGTTGGTCTATTCCTGATTCCATCCAAAGAGGATTTCTTTTCTGATATTGTAGCGAAAATCTTAACTTATGAACTAATTCGTAAAAAACAATATATAGGAGTGACTCCAAATTTAGTAACTTCTAATGCCTGTTTTAATAGTTACTCTCACGAAAATGAAACAAATGAATCTGTAGGTACTGGGGATAAATCTCAATTCTCATTCTCAAGCATTTTGCACTTTAGTCAGTCAACAATGACAAATGTAATACTAGGGGATACAAGTTTTGAGCTTATTGAATCAGAAAAATTTGATGAACAATTTAACCAACTATCACTGTATACTAATAAATACTATTCAGAACAATTTTTCATTCTATTTCATTGTCCTTCGGAAGTTGAGATGTATAAGCATCATAAGAGGGATATGTTTGGATATTTAGTAGATAAAATTGCTAAGAAGTTACCATTTGTATTTACATTAAAGTGTAAGTATACTGACGATAAATCAGTTCCTTCAGAAGTCAGGAAAGATATACAACATCATTTGAGTCTTTTATTAGAAGCTCCAAATTATATTTCAGACGATGAGAGCTTATCAATAATTGACTATTTTTTAGAGTTACAAAAAATACAAGTTCAGGCAGAAGCTCAGTTACTTATTAGTATGAAAACTGAGCATTTTAAAACTTTGGTTTATGGTTCGGAGTCTGATGAACACATATACCTCAAATATTTTGCTATTAGAACTCTCGAATGCCAAGGTTATAATCTATCCCAAATTCGCTGTGAAGCAACAGTTAATCCTGATAATAATGAAACAGAGGGGAAATCAAAAGTTAAGAGAAGACCAGATATTTATATTGAGAATAATACAATAGTTGAGGTAGAAACGTTAAGAGGTAAGGCATACGGAGAGAACGTTTTTCTTGATTTAATACAAGATATATCAATAAAAATAGATGGATGGCCTAGTCAAGCGAAGTATGTCTGGCTGGTACTTCCTGGATTTGAAATTGCCCGTAATTACTATCAACTAAAAAAAACACAAGAAATTTTAGAAGAAAAATTAATAGAAAAATATGATAAATCAATTCAATTTTATATTATGGCTCCCGATTATAAAAATCATCAACTAATTCCTGTATCATTTGATTTGATAAGCTATCCATCCTTTGAGAGAAGACCACCTCAAAGTTCAAGACATGTACGTCAAGAACCACCAGTATTTGAAATTGACTTCAAATATGTAAAGGGTTTAAATGAAGAGAAGAGTAAGCTTAATAAGCTCTTAAAAATACAGTTAAAAGGAATTAATAGTTGTATTAATGGAATATTATTTTTTGGCTTACCTGGATGTGGTAAGACTCTTTTAGCAAATGCATTTGCTAACGAATCTGGAAGATACTTTTTTAAGCTGTCTCCATGTGATATTCAGAGTATGTGGATTGGACAAAGCCAAAAAAACTTGAGAGCTATTTTTGCTCAAGCTAAAAAGAAAGCGCCATCTGTCGTATTTATTGATGAATTAGATAGTATTGGCTTTAGTAGACATGAACTACACGCACATACAGATCAAAAAGCGACGATTAACCAACTCTTAATAGAATTAAATAATATTGCCGAGCATGATGTAATTGTTATTGCAGCAACTAACTATCTAATTGGCATTGATAATGCCTTGAAACGTTCGGGCAGATTAGATTGGAAAATACCTATTTTTCCACCTAATGCACCTGAAAGAACTGAGCTATTCAAACATTATCTTTCACTATCAAAAATTTGCGATAATCTTTCAGTTACAACCGAAACTTTGAATTTAATAGATTATGAAGAATTAGGCAAGGAAAGTAAAAAGCTAACTCCTTCTGACATTGAGCTAGTTTGCAAAGAAATTAAAAATGATATTTTACTTGATGAAATTTCGCCTCAATTAACAACTTCATGTGTGGCTTCTTATGTAAATAACCTTAGAGAAGGAAATTTAACACTAATAGAATCCCAAGTTTCACAATTTATAAGTGAGTGTAAGAGCTTAAGTATAAAAAGTTATAAGCTTGAACAGCTAGAGAATGAGTGGAATATTTATTGAATCAGATATAAATTAAAAATTAATACCAGACCCAAGGCATCAATTTAATGCAACTGACAATTGCCTCAGAGAAAGCGATCGCACAGCAAAGCAATTAATTGGGTGGGTACAATTAGAGGATGTTTGAAAAGTATTGGGCGAATAGAATTCGCTACTACACAAAGCTTAGTCCACCTCCGTGGACTAACACAAAATCAAGAGTTTTTAACCCACGGAGGTGGGTTTTGTCTGTGTAGCCGCGACTTCCAGTCGCCCGGTGAGTAGTAAATTAGACTTTACTGGGCACTTGTTAAGACGCCAGTAATTCTGGTTGAGGCATTAAACTTTGGAGAGTATGACGCAACTGTGCGATCGCTTGGACTTGAGAATCACCAGTTTGCTGGAATTGATCCAAAGATTCTCCAATTCCTTGCAGCTTTTGCCGCAAGCTATCCAGAGAATCCTGAATTGGTTGTAGTGCTTCTTCATAGAGATTCACCCGACCACAGCATTCAGCAGTTGTTCTTCGCAGAGACAACAAGTTTTCCTCGATCGCTTTGAGTTCTTGGCGTTTTTCATCCAAATCGTGAGTTTGATTGTCAATCATTCCCTGATTTAGCTCAATACCAGCACGGATCTGCTCAATCTCACGTTCCAGCTTTTGAATTTCCTGTGAATATTGTTGTCGCTGGGTTTCAATTTGTAACAGAATCGGTTCTAAATTAATTTTGTTGTTACTGCCTTCTTCATCAGTAACAGTATGTCCTTGCCGCCGTAGCAGTACAACTTGGTGTTGCTTGAGAAACTTCTGATGCTGTAACATATTGCGGCGTTGTCCTACCAAACTGGAATTTAGCATCTGATAGAGGTCTTTTTCATCAGTTAGTTCCAGTTCCAAATTCATGTGGTCATGGTCAGATGCGTGATTTATTTTAGTTTGGAGTTCTTCTATAGTTTCTTGTTTATATTTCAGTTCTTGTTCTTGATCGTGAACAAAGCTAGCATCTATTTCCAACTTATATTGCAAGTCTTGCACTATTTTTTGTAGTTCTTCTAAAGGCTTTTTCTCCAAAGCTTCCACATCAACTTGCTGACCGAGAACTACATCACCAGATGTTGCAGCTAAAGACTGAATCTGTTGATATAACTCTTCTTGGTTTCGTAACTGCTCTTTGATTATCCGAGCATACTCTTGCTTGCTGGTAAGGTCTGCTGTATTCACCTGCAATTGGGCTGTGTGCTGGGCTAGAGAATTTTGTGCTTGTTCCCATGCGTTTTGGCGATCGCTAAAGTTTTGTGACAAACCCTCAACTTCTGCTTGCTGTTGAGCGATCGCAGTTTTTTGCTCCTCCAGTTTTTGCCAGTGTGGGGTTAGAGTAGCTTGCTGCTTTTCGACCAATTCAAAGGCCAGATGGAGGTGTTCTCTGACTGTTTCCGTGGGAGCCATAGCACTAGACAAGCGATCGAGTAACTCACTCATTACCCGACTTTGCTCCTCATCCAAAACCGTCCCTGGCTGAAAATCCGCTTGACGTTCGTCTAGGCGACGCTGCTCACCCCGTAAATGCTCCCAAGCGCCTTCCAATTCTTGGCGGTTGCGCTCAACTTCTGCTTGTAACCGTTCAATTTCCTGGCGCGAGGTGTCAACTTCCTGTTTTTGCTCCTCCAGGCGTTGCACTTCATCCTCCATTTCTTGCAACTGTTCTGATCGTACTTCCATGTCCATTTCACGGCGATTCAACTCTTGCGCCTGAAACGTCAGCGACTGCTTCCACTGATCAATCTCATCTTCCTTGAGCTTAAATTTCTCCAATTGGCGGGAAAAATTCTGCAAAATGTTGACTAGTGGACGTCCTGCTTCTTGAATCCGCTGCACTTGACGATTCGGATTCAGTTCAACCAGTACCAAAGCACCATCATTTAATTTGCTTGCGTCCTCAGCAGGAATCACATCTTCCGACACAGTACTCCAATTCTGGTCAGTTCGCTGACAAGCTAGCAGTTTCAGTTCGGTTTTGGCACCGCCACTGAGTAAACCACCTTTCTGTTTTTGTACTTCTGCTAAATACAGCACACCGTTAGTCCTTTATTGATGCACTTAAAGTTCATGTTTTGGGATATACCTTAAATAATTCTGTTAACTTATCTCACTGAACCGAAGTTTAGGAGAACAAGACAGAAAAAACTATAGACGCGAGATATTACGTCTTGATACTTATAAAAGCGAGTTGGTCGCGCCTTTATATTTTGTACTGATGACAGTGATGATGACTTCCGTGTTAACACTAGCTTTGTGGAAGTGTGTTACGAAAGATGAAGGTTTATAGCTTAATGTATTCTCGCATGAGAACAAGAAACAGGGTAATAATCTTTCTAATACTCGATAATCAATACTTAAAGAAGAAGTCATAATTCAGAATTCACAATTCAGAATTCAGCAATACTTAAGGAGTACTTTTTAGAGAAATGCAGGGAAATTTAAATGAAATTGATATTTGCAGTATTTTGCAATTGATTGAGTTGGGACAGCGAACTGGGCAACTATGGGTGGGAGCTACTAGCTCTCACCATAACAACAAACTGGGTGGAGACGGAGCAAGCATTTATCGCCTCAAACAACAGTCTTGGTTCGTCTTTTTCCTGAATGGTCAAATTATCTATTGCCAAGAAGGCGAGAGTAGTTTATCCAGAATTAGCGACTATTTACGTCATTACCGAGTTGAGATGCGACTCACCGACAAACAAATTGCCTCCCTACCATCAATCGACGCATCAGAGTATGCCTATCTTTGGGCACTCTTGGAGCGGAATATCATCAACCCAAAGATAGCTGGTAGTATCATTCACGGCTTGGTGCATGAAACCCTTTTTGACCTGTTGAGCTTACACCAAGGTAACTTTATCTTTCATCAGGATGCGGCACTTGCCCCGCAATTAAATACTTTCGAGATTGCTCCTTTTGTTACAAAAATTATGAAGCAGGTGCAAGAGTGGAAGCAATTCTATCCACACATTCAGTCTCCAGAACAATTGCTAGTGCTATCTGACAAAGTTCAGCTACAATCCTCGCTACCAGAAGCAACCGTGAATAAGCTACAACATTGGGCTGATGGTAAAACATCCTTACGTCAACTGGCTCGCTATCTCAACCGAGACATTTTGACAGTCGCTAAGGCAATATATCCATATGTGCAACAGGCTTGGCTACAACTAGTATACTCAGTCACAACTCAACCAGATACCCACACGGATAGCGAGGAATTGAAGGGAAAACACAAGGGGCGGATAGTATGTATTGACGATGCGATCGCCATCGGTGAGACTATAAATTCCATCTTACAACCACAAGGTTATGAAGCGATCGCTCTCACCAATCCCTTAGAGGCACTGAGTCTGGTTTTTCAACTCAAACCGGATTTAATTTTATGCGACATTGCCATGTCGGAATTGGAAGGGTACGAGGTTTGCGCCATGCTGCGACATTCAACAGCATTTCGGCTCACACCGATTATTATGCTTACTAGTAAAGATGGATTTATTGATCGAGTCAAAGCTAAGATGGTCGGGGCTACAGATTATTTAACAAAACCATTTACAGACACTGAGTTACTCATGCTCGTAGAGAAATATATCAACAACCAATGAAAATAGGGCATTGGGCATTGGGCATTGGGCAAAACAGTTCCGAATTCCGAGTAAAGAAGGGAGATTCTCTACTCAACACTCAACACTCAGCACTCAGCACTCAGCACTCCTAAGGGGCATGGGGCACATAAAGAGATCCAAGATTTGTTGATCTACTAAAAGATCAGGTAAAAGATGTTATCACAGAGTCAGCCAACTCAGTGAAAGCTCAATATCCAGGAAAATAGTGAAAAACTAGAATTAATTTATACAGTTAATATTTGCGGAGGAATCAGGGAATGTTCCAAGTAGGAACGTCTACATCAGGAGGTAGATAAACACTTATGAGTACAGTTCTGATTGTGGAAGATAGTATCGCGCAAAGGGAGATGATTACAGACCTCCTGAAAGCAACTGGTCTAACTGTTACCCATGCCAGTGACGGATTAGAAGCATTGGAGGCAATTCAAATAGCACCTCCCGATTTAGTGGTATTGGATATTGTTATGCCCCGGATGAACGGCTACGAAGTTTGTCGGCGGTTAAAATCTGATCCAAAAACCCAAAATGTCCCTGTGGTTATGTGTTCTTCCAAAGGCGAAGAATTTGATCGCTACTGGGGCATGAAGCAGGGTGCAGACGCCTACATAGCCAAACCATTTCAACCAACCGAGTTGGTAGGAACAGTCAAACAACTGCTGCGAGGATAAGGATAAAAACAACATGGTCAGCAAACCGGACTTTTTAAGTGGCAGCGGTCAAGACCACTTCCGACCAGAATTACAAGTAGAAAGTCCTGAAGGTGAGTTACATTTGAGGTTTTACATTCCCTCGCATCAGGAGTTTGCACTACAAGCAACTGGCATCCGGGAGGTAATTGAACTAAGTCCTGATAGAATCACCCCGATTCCTAATGCTTCTCCTTTACTTTTGGGTACTCTAAATTTACGAGGTCGAGTTATTTGGGTGGCTGATTTGGGTCAATTTCTTGGGGAAGCAAGTGCATTAAACACGGATAGAGCTGAAATTTCGGTGATTGCCATTGAAGAGCAAGACACAATAGTGGGTTTAGCAGTAGAGGAAATCGGTGGTATGGACTGGCTGGATGTCCAGAATCTCATGCCACCAACTAATGTTCCAGATACTATGGCTCCCTTTTTACGTGGAGAGTGGTTATTACGTGCTAAAAATAATCAGTCTCTACGACTGCTCGATCAAATGGCAATTTTACGGAGTGCTAGGTGGGCAGGATGAAATTGGAGGAGGAAATGGCAGCAAGTATTGATAATTACGAGCCAACATATCAACAGGCGATGACCGCCTATGTTCAAAGGAATTATGAGGTTGCCGCCACTTTAGTTGACCAAGTGGTGCAAAATTTACCAAATGACCCCAACTCCCATTTATTAAGGGGTCACATCTATTATGTTTTGCAGCAGTACGATGTCGCAAAAGAAGAATATCAACTGGTATTACACTTGACTGACGATCAAGAAATTATTGGTTTTGCCAATAATGGAATTGAGAATATCAATCAATATTTACAGTCATTCAGTGGGGAGATTGATACATCACCAAGTCAAGAGCAAATAAATTCCCCAGAGATGTCTGAACCACTGGCATATAGCGAACAAGAATTAGAAGATTTGGGCGCTAGTGAGGATTTTGATAGCAATAACCTTGATTTGAACTTTTTTGGAGAGGATCAAGAAACTGTGAATGGCGTTGAAGAGATATCTTCAAAAAGTCCATTTGACATCCCTACAGAAGATAGTATTGGAACAGTAAAAATATCAGATTCTTCTACAGATTTTGGTGACGACCCTTTTGCCTTCAATGAAGAATCACAGGAACAAGAGTCAAATAGCAAGTGGGAGGAGAAAACAGAATTAGAGTTGCCTGCTTTTTGGCAGGAAGATGTATCAGAAGATAGTCTGGAAGAATCATTAGTAAATAGTCATTTCTCAGATAATGGGATAAATTCTAATCACGAAAATTCAGCTATTGACAATAATAACTCTTCATCTTCTAACTCCCAAACTGGCAATAGCGAGAATAATTTCCCTGATTTGTTGAGTGAACCAAAGTCTCCAGAGCTTAGTATTGGGAATTTAGAATATAAAAAATCTAGTTTTGGAGACGAAAGTTTACTGATTGTTGAAGAAGAACTTAGAAATGGTGCGGCAACAACAAAGAACTTGGAATCCGGCAGTCACAATGATTTGCAGGAAACCGAAGCACATAATTGGTTGTCACCAACAAATGTGGGGACAGATGAGGCTTTTCAACCTGATTTATCTGATGATTCTTCATCTTTTAGCAGCAATCTCCCTCTGAAAGAAAAACAGTTAAAATCAGGTGAGATTATCGGTAAAAATAACTTTGACGACGATGAAAATTTTGATATAGAAGCATTTGAGTCTGCCTTTGGCTCAGAGGGGTTAAACTCTTATGAAGACTCAAACAATATACTAAATGGAGAAAATTCTAAGAGCAATATCGAGTTTTTAGATGACTTTGAGGAATTTGATGATTTAGGCAACATTCCAGGGTTTGACCTGATGGAAGGAGATTCTAACTTCGGTGATCTAGTAAGGCATTCTGATCCATCAGAAACCAGTGGCAGTGGACGTCCTCAAAGCGCGGAGGCTTTTTTAAGTAATGCAGCTAGCGATCGCGAAGAGGAACTATTCACGATGACTGGTTCGCATGAAGCAGTTCCAGTCTTTAGCCAAACAGATGTCTCGAAACTAGAACCCAGCGTCAGCATCGAGCAAGGCTGGTTAGCACCATTAGAGAACGCCTCCATAGAAAGGAAACAATGGCTAATTGCTGGAAGTGTGGGGATTGTCTCGGCGCTGGTTGTAGCCACAGTTAGCTTTGCCGCCACCACATTTTCGCCAGCCCCGCAGCGAGAATCAGTCCGAAACACAGGTTGGGCAATGTCACTAGCAGCTGGGATTGCAAGTTTTACTACCGCAGGCTTCATGGGGAATCTGGCGCTTAAACAAATTCGGCGCACAACTGATGATCTCCAAACTCAGTTTGAGGCTGTACGTCAAGGAAATTTGAATGCTCAAGCCACAGTGTTTTCCGAAGATGAATTGGGGCATTTAGCCACTGGCTTTAATGAAATGGCGCGGGTAATTTTCACGACCACAAGTGAAGTCCAACGGAAAGCCGATGAACAAGAGGAAGCCAAAGAAAACCTCCAACGCCAGGTGATTCGCCTGTTGGATGATGTAGAAGGAGCTGCTAGAGGCGATTTAACAGTCCAAGCTGAAGTGACAGCCGACGTACTGGGAGCCGTAGCTGACGCCTTTAACCTGACAATTCAAAACCTGCGGGATATTGTCCAACAGGTAAAAGTGGCAGCGAAGGATGTGACAAAAGGTGCAACCAACTCCGAAACCTTTGCTAGAGCCTTATCTGGTGATGCTTTGCGGCAAGCGGAAGAGTTGGCAGTGACGCTGAATTCTGTACAGGTGATGACCGACTCGATTCAACGGGTAGCAGAGGCGGCGCGGGAAGCCGAAACCGTCGCCCGCGATGCTAGTACGATCGCCCTCAAAGGTGGAGAAGCAGTAGAAAATACTGTGGCGGGGATTTTAGAGATTCGGGAAACCGTTGCCGAAACCACCCGAAAAGTGAAGCGGTTGGCGGAATCTTCCCAAGAAATTTCTAAAATTGTGGCGTTGATTTCCCAAATTGCTTCGAGAACTAATTTGCTGGCACTCAATGCTAGTATTGAGGCGGCAAGGGCGGGAGAAGCTGGACGCGGGTTTGCGATCGTCGCAGATGAAGTGCGCCAGCTAGCAGATAAATCTGCGAAATCCCTGAAGGAAATTGAACAAATTGTGATGCAAATCCAAAGCGAAACAGGCTCTGTGATGACCGCGATGGAAGAAGGCACACAACAAGTAATTAAAGGTACAAAATTGGCAGAAGAAGCCAAGCGATCGCTCGAAAACATTATTCAAGTGGCGAATCGCATCGATATTCTTGTGCGCTCGATTACCAGCGACACTGTGGAACAAACTGAAACCTCCCGTGCTGTCGCTCATGTAATGCAATCAGTAGAACTTACTGCCCAAGAAACTTCCCAGGAAGCACAGCGAGTTTCAGGTGCCCTACAACACTTAGTAGGTGTATCCCGTGACTTGATCGCCTCCGTTGAACGTTTCCGAGTGGAAACTACGGAAACCAGATAAATTGTCATTTGTCATTTGTCCTTTGTTATTTGCTAATGACCAATACTTCGGCAACACTCAGCACAAGTGACCAATGACCAATGACCAATGACTAATGACTCTTGACTAAAAAACTATGCTGCCGGAACAACAACAGCGGATTTTGGGTTACTTTATCGAAGAAGCTAGGGATCACCTGAATACCATTGAGCAGGGGTTGCTGAATCTAGAGAGTACCTTGAACGACCCGGAAATGATCAGTGAAGTCTTCCGGGCGGCTCACTCCATCAAAGGAGGAGCGGCGATGCTTGGATTGACTAGCATCCAGCATACCTCCCACCGTCTGGAAGATTGTTTCAAAATTCTCAAAGATAATCCGGTTAAGATTGACCAAAAGTTAGAATCTTTATTTCTCGGTGTATCTGATACCCTAAAAGCGCTGTTAGAGCAGTTGAGCGGGCCATTTGGTCTTTCTGAAGATACGGCTAATACTTTGATGTCAGAAACTGAGCCGGTCTTTCAATGGCTGTATCAGCATTTGGAACTACTTGTACAACAAGCGAACAGTGGAGTAGGCAGCAGTTCTGACGCAACAGAACTACACACAACCTCTGTCGAGAATGTCTCCACACTTACAGAACTGTTCCTGCGGCGAGATATTCCCGGTTTGGCAGAAGACACCCATCAGGAATCTCCAGAAGCATCCTTCTCTGTAGCACCCCAGGAGGCGCGAGACGCTCCCAGACTCGCTAACGCTGCGCGATCGCCAGTCACCGCTAAAGAAAATAATAACTGGAGCCAGTTTCAAGCCCAGGTGCTGCAAACACTGCGGGAAATGTTGCAACTATTTAAACAAACCACAACACCCTCAACTCGGCAAAACCTTCAGCAATGCTGTTACCAGTTAGTCAAACTTGGTGAGACTTGGAATTTGTCCAAGTGGTGTGGTTTGTGTCAAGCAGCAGCCAGTGCGATCGGTAATCCTGAAAATACTTATCTGACTTTAGCTAAAATTGTCATTACCGAAATCAAGCAAGCTCAAGAATTAGTCCTGCAAGGTAGGGAAGCCGAAATTGCAATTAGTCAGCAACTAGAAGCACTTTTGAGCTTTGCAGAAATTGAGTTATTAGAAATTACCCCTGATTTGTTTGATGAACAGTTTGCGGCTTTGACAGAATTATCAACTGCCTCAGAGCCAATTCTATCTGGTAACACCGAGCCGTTAGTCATAACTAACCTAGCCCAGGCAACTGAAGAACTTAATCTAGACCAGAATATTAGCGAACGCCCCTATGTTCTCCAAGGGACACTACTAAACGCTGCAACTCACACTAGTCTTGCTTTCACCGCACATGACGAAGCACATCCAATCAGTACCAATCTTGACCCCAATGGCCCAGAGGTAGGAATAGCTGAGTTAAATACGCTGGCTGATTTATTTGCAGGTGAGACTCCCGAACTAGATGAAAGCTGGCATCAAGAAGAAACCTTAAATATTGTTGCCACTGATGACTTTGGAATTGATTTCAGCAGCACTGACGCTGAGGATGCTCATCGCGATTTATTCGATTTACTCTCCTTTGACGAAGACATAAGCAACAAGCAGCACCCAACAACCACAGCCACGACAGAAGATTTATCCCTGTTATTTGGCGACAACTTCCTAGAAAAAGAGAATTCAGAACCGCAAAATCAACAAACATCTGCTACGACTCTAGAGTTGAGTGATCGTAACGTACTTGATCTAAATTTAGACTCTTCTTCTCCCGAAAATTTACAAGAATTTACTGATATTACTAGTGATCCAAACCAGTCTCCTGGGGAGATTGTCCAAAATAGTGTCAACAAAAACGATGTGGTTGAAGATTTATTGACACTGGCACTAGATGATGAGAATGAACTATTGCCTATAGGCGAAGTGACTCAACCAGAAACTGAGGCGTTCGCCAGTGTGGAACTATCTACCAACCAACAAAACAGTTTCGATAACTTATTCTTAGAAGCTAGAAATGCAAATTGGGTAGAAGAAATTACCCCTAGTGACTACATAGAATTACCCCAGCAAACAGATTTGTCTTTGGACAGCCTGTTTGGTGAAATAGAAGAACAGACATTACTACCTACAAGTGAAGCAGAAATCGTTGATTTATTTGATACATCTCCAGCAACAGCACCTGAGTTTTCTCAATCAGAAAATGATCTGAGCAACTTCTGGAGCGAGGAAACCACAGAAGAACAGGACGAATTCGATTCCTTAATTGAGCAGAACGTGGAAAGGGCGTTAGAGGAGAGTTTGTTTGCTGCGGTAGCTGATGAAATTTTTGCCGACAGTCAGCAGCCCATACCGAATCCTATAGCCAGTTTTGACATAGAAGAAGATTTGGATATCAATTTCCAGCACCAAGAGCAGCTAGATTTGATATTCTCATCAGATTCGGGAGATGATTTATTTGATGAGTTCACACCGAGTAGCTCAACTATTTTCCCTGCAATCAACGATGCCTCCACGACTGAAACGCCGTTGTTCGCGCCGCATCCAGAGTCAGAAATTCTCAGGCGATCGCAACAACCAGAAGCTTTAGATTTTGTTCCAGAATTTACTAATCAGCCTCCAGAGATATCTGCTGTTGATCTGGAACTTAATTCATTCGGCTCTTTGGATGAAAATCCGCAACTGCTGTTTGAAAATGTAGCTACAGATGACTCCACCTATATTCAGATGGAAACCACAGATAATACTGTGGATGAACTATCGGCTAGAGAAACTTCTTTAGATATCAGCTTTGAAGAAACTTCAGATTTAGTATCACCCCAAGCACAGCCAGATGATTTGTTCGGCTCTTTCGATGAAAATCTGCAACTGCTGTTTGAAGATGTAGCTACAGATGACTCCACCTATATTCAGATGGAAACCACAGATAATACTGTGGATGAACTATCGGCTAGAGAAACTTCTTTAGATATCAGCTTTGAAGAAACTTCAGATTTAGTATCACCCCAAGCACAGCCAGATGATTTGTTCGGCTCTTTCGATGAAAATCTGCAACTGCTGTTTGAAGATGTAGCTACAGATGACTCCACCTATATTCAGATGGAAACCACAGATAATACTGTGGATGAACTATCGGCTAGAGAAACTTCTTTAGATATCAGCTTTGAAGAAACTTCAGTATCAGCCCAGACAAGCCTAGAAGTTTTAGATACTGAGGGGAATAATAATTTAGAAACTACCTTTGATTTCACAGAAAACACAGATTTAGAAGGGACGGAACTGGGTTTTGCAAATGATTTATTTTTTACAGAAACTGCTCTGACAGAAGCAGCAAACCAGGAAGAATTAGGAGAAAACGCGGCAAAAGCTGACTCACAAGCTATCAATGACTTCACACAAACGGTTATTCAGGAAGATGCAGAAACCGATTTGTGGGATCTAGGAGAGACATCTGAAACTGCACCAGTGTCAGAGGGAAAAAATGCTTTTGTTGCCACGACTGAAGAATTGCCAACCACAGAAACTATTGAAGTAGTTGCTCCAGAAGATGAATTTGCAGACTTAGCAGCATTACTAGGAGAGGAAGTAGCACCCGTCCCCAAAGCTAAGGAGATACCAGAAATAGATTTTGCTGCCCTGGAAGAATTGCTAGGTACAGATAACGACGAGGCGGCTGCTATATCTAGCGATGTCTACGACGGGCTACGCCAACGCCAGCCCTTCAACACTCAACCAGTCTTGGCTAAAAATGCCATTCCATCACCAGGCATGGATGAATTTGGTGACTTAGAGAAGTTGCTGGCAGAAGCAGATCAAACAATATCCCATTCACCACTAGTAAAATCGAACACAAGCACAACTCCACGTCCCTCTACTCGTCGGGCTTCCAGATTTGAAGAAACGATGAAAGTTCCAGTTAAGCAACTGGACGATATGAGTAATTTAGTTGGGGAGATGGTGGTAAATCGCAATACCTTAGAGCAAGATAATGAACGGCTGCGGCAGTCACTAGATAACTTGCTGATTCAGGTACAACAACTCTCGGATGTGGGCGCAAGGATGCAGGAGTTGTATGAGCGATCGCTACTGGAAGCTTCTCTGTTAGCCGGACGCAAAAAGAAAGACACTGGCATTCAAGTGCCTGATTCCCATACCGACATGGGTTTTAGCGAGCTAGAAATGGATCGCTTTACTCCTTTCCATACACTGTCCCAGCAGATGATTGAGCGCATTGTCCGCATCCGGGAATCGTCTAGTGACATTGACTTTGTTACCGAAGAAACCGAGCGAGTAGCAAGGCAGTTCCGCCAAGTAACCACCCAGTTACAAGAGGGACTAACAAGAGCGCGAATGGTGCCTTTTGCTCAAACTATTGATCGTTGGCGGCGAGGAGTGCGTGACAATGCCATCAAGTGTGGCAAACAAATAGAGTTGGTGATCGAAGGTGGCGATACCTTAATTGACAAGATGATTTTGGATCATCTGACCGATCCGTTAACTCATATGCTGAATAATGCGATCGCTCACGGTATTGAAACGCCAGAAGAGAGGCAAGCTGCTGGTAAACCTCCCGTGGGAATCATTACTATCCGTGCCTTCTACCAAGGCAACCAAACTATCCTTTCTGTCGGCGATGATGGCGCAGGCATCGATTCAGCAAGGGTTAAGGCTAAGGCGGTGAAGATTGGCATGATTACAGAAGCGCAGGCAAAAGCGATGTCTCGCCTAGAAGTCTACGATCTGCTGTTCCAGTCTGGTTTTACAATCAAAGACCAAGCAGATGAAATTTCTGGTCGTGGTGTGGGTATGGACGTAGTGCGCTCCGAAATTAGCGAAATTCGTGGGACAGTGAACACCGATTCGACCCTCGGCAAGGGAACCACCTTCACTATTCGTCTGCCACTGACTCTGAGTATTTGTAAAGCTCTCTGCTGCGTCTCTGATCGAGCTAGAATTGCTTTCCCGATGGACGGTGTAGAAGATACGCTGGATATAGCAGTCAAAAATATTCAGCACGATGCCAATGGGCAATCATTTATTTCCTGGCGCGATACGGTGTTGCCATTCCGACCCCTGAAGGAACTTTTAACCTTCAATCGCCAGATCAGTCGCGGCAATGTCTATGGCGGCACCAGAGATGATGATATGGTTTCTGTGGTCGTGGTGCGATCGGCAAATACCCTAATTGCTCTACAGATTGACCTAGTATTGAGCGAACAAGAAATTGTAATTAAGCAATTTGAAGGCCCAGCGCCTAAACCCATTGGTGTAGCTGGTGCTACAGTCCTGGGTGATGGTCGCATTATGCCTATTGCTGACGTGCTGGAAATAATTGACATCTTCCAGGGACGGATTTCTACACAAATTGGTGGCAGTTCTTGGCAACAGAAAGGGACTCCTCCAGACACCTCTCCTGCGAAGATTGACCCGACAGTGTTGATAGTCGATGACTCAATTACAGTCCGAGAATTGCTATCCCTGACCTTTAACAAAGCAGGTTATCGCGTAGAACAGGCGCGTGACGGCCAGGAAGCTTGGGATAAACTTCGCTCCGGTCTGCCTTGCGATATCGTATTTTGCGACATTGAAATGCCCCGTTGCGATGGTCTGGAGTTACTCTCTCGCATCCAGAAAGACCCTAACCTCAACCACCTACCGATCGCTATGCTCACCTCGCGGGGTGCAGACAAGCACAGACAAATTGCCGCTCAACTCGGTGCTAGTGGCTACTTTACCAAGCCTTATCTCGAAGAAGCTCTCCTCGAAGCTGCGGCGCGGATGCTGAAAGGGGAGAAACTCATTGGCACTACGAGTAATGTTTAGTTTCACGATTTTCAAAAACACCTTGCAAGCCCTTAAACTAGCGCTAGAGCCGCTTACTACAAACCTTTAATTATTCACGCCCACTTACTTAAACTGGTGTCAGTAAGTTTTCAAACACAAAGTCAGCCAATCTTGTGCCAGACACATAAGCTGCATCTGCATCCCATTGATAATGGACACCAAGATAAACACGGCTACGCCCATTCTCTAAGGCTACTGAGGAGAAGTTGTTGAATGTCCGTGTGATTCTAATGCCATTATTGCCCCTGGCCGCTGGATCTTCTGATCTGGCCGTGAAGGTAACATTTTCCAATTGGACTTTTGTCGCAGGTTTGGTGAGTGTATACTCTTGAGCTAGTTCTTCGACAAGCTGCTAGTGATATAGCAGGGGACTGGGG
>NZ_JABXKM010000069.1 GCF_017115025.1 Nostoc sp. NOS(2021)
GGTGCAATGACTATGGGAATCACAACTAATTACCCGGACATGATATTAGGAGTTAAAATTCATAATTCATAACTCATAACTCCTAATTCATAATTATTCACTCTTTGGCTAAGACTCCATTAAGGAAGATATCAGCGAGTCCTTCGGCCATTTGCTGCATTTGTTGGGGGGAAGCGTCAGGTTCAATGAGAGTGTTGTTAGAAAAACCTGCGATCGCAAACATTCCCAAAAAAACTTTAGCAACCAACTTCGCGTCCATTTGGCGATAAATCCCTTTATCCATCGCTGTTTGAAAGAACGCTTCGCCCACATCGGTCATTTTGGTAATCACTTCTAATTGAATGCGATCGCGCAAATCGGGGTGAAACTGCACCTCCATAAAACAAACACGCATCAAATCGGCATTTTTTTGGAAGTTCCACATCCGGCGGCGCATCACCTGAGCTATGGCTTTATAGCTACCCATTTCACTTAATTCTGTCAGTAAATCTGTCAGAATCTCCACCCAGCCACTAGTAGCTACTTCCACCAAAATTGCTTTTTTATTAGGAAAATAACGAAATAGAGTGCCTTCAGCTACACCTGCCGCCTGTGCTAAATCGCGGGTGGTAGTACCGTTAAATCCCTGAGAGCCAAACAACCGTTGTGCTGCTTGTAAAATCCGGGTGCGTGTCTGAGCCTCTGATGGCGGGGAAAAATTAAAAACTCGCATAACAGTTATGGTTAGATATCCGCAACAGAATTTGTCGCATTATAGTCTAATGTCAAGTAGAAAAAACCCTGAAAACTTAATACAAGATTAACGCTCTTTTGCTAAGTATCCTGTTTTTTACGTAGTGTAACTTTATCTTAATTTTTGCTTATGAACCAGATCAGTCGGTCAATTTTGAGATTTTGCGGAAAGTCTGAGGGTCGGCTTCCGACCATCAGAACTTTCCAAGACAGATTTTGGATTTTGGATTGGTCAGATCAAGTATCTGTAACATTGCGGCGGTTGTTTGTCACTTTGTTAACTTTGATCGTTCTCTGCTGGGGATTGCTGCCAGAAATTGCTCTGGCTCAAACTCAGACGGCACTTCCTCCCCAAGGATCTCAAACTCCACCAGTTCAAAGTTCGATCCAACCTTATCTGGATCGAGTGATCAAGCAGTTAACGGAATTTCGCCTCGACAATGGTCTAAAATTCATTGTCTTGGAACGACATCAAGCGCCTGTAGTTTCTTTTCTCACCTATGCGGATGTGGGTGGTGTAGATGAGGTAGATGGCAAAACTGGTGTAGCTCACTTTCTGGAGCATTTGGCGTTTAAAGGCACGACACGCATTGGTACAAAAGACTACAAAGCAGAAAAACCCCTGCTTGAAGCCTTAGAAAAGTTGGATGCCCAAATTAAAACAGCGAAAGCCGATGACAAAAAAGATGAAGTTGCTCGGTTAGAAACTGAGTTTAAGCAAGTGGAATCGCAAGCAGGTAAGCTAGTCAAGCAAAACGAATTGGGGCAAATTGTCGAACAAGCCGGAGGCGTGGGTTTAAATGCCAATACTTCAACCGAAGCCACCCGTTATTTTTACAGCTTTCCTGCCAACAAGCTGGAACTTTGGATGTCGTTGGAGTCGGAGCGATTTCTCGATCCTGTAATTAGTCGTGAGTTTTATAAAGAGAAAGATGTAATTTTAGAGGAGCGACGGATGCGGGTGGAGAATTCACCCATTGGACTAATGCTGGAGAAATTTGTTGATACTGCTTATAAAATCCATCCCTACAAGCGTCCAGTGATTGGTTATGACCAAGATATCCGCAATCTGACACCCGAAGATGTCCAAAATTTTTTTGATACTCACTACGTACCAAGTAATTTAGCGATCGCCATTGTCGGAGATGTCAACGCGGCTGAGGTGAAAAAACTGGCACAAAGTTATTTTGGCCGCTATCCAGCAAAAACCAAAGCTGTTGAACAAATCCCGGCGGAACCGCCACAACAACAAACACGAGAAGTTACTTTACAGCTACCTTCTCAACCTTGGTATTTAGAAGGTTATCATCGTCCCGCAATTACCCATCCAGATAATGCAGTCTATGAAATCATTGGCAGCTTATTAAGTGATGGGCGCACGTCGCGGTTGTATAAGTCTTTGGTAGAAAAGCAGCGTTTGGCGCTAAATGCCCAAGGTTACAGTGGATTTCCTGGAGATAAGTACCCAAACCTGATATTTTTCTATGCTCTCACGGCTCCTGGTCATACAGTTGATGAGTTGGCGGTAGCTTTGCGCCAAGAAATTGACAAATTAAAAACTGAGCCTGTAGCGGCGGCTGATTTGCAACGGGTGAAAACCCAAGCACGGGCGGGTTTGTTACGTACCCTCGATTCAAATATGGGGATGGCTCAACAATTATTGGAATATGAGGTGAAAACTGGCTCTTGGCGGAATTTGTTTAAGCAGTTGGATAACATTTCGGCGGTGACGACGGCTGATATTGAGCGGGTGGCAAAGGAGACGTTTACGCCGCAAAATCGCACGATTGGTAAGTTGTTGTCGAAACAAGCTTAAGAGGTTGTTTGTCAAGTCTGGGCGACTGGAAGTCGCGGCTACACGAGACTTTACCTGCCTCCGCAGGTTAACAAACCCTTGAATTTACATTAGTCCACCTGCGTGGACGAGAGCTTGTGTAGTAGCGAATTCTATTCGCCCAATACTTTTAAAACATCTTTTCAGAGAAACGAACCGCAAAGGGCGCAAAGGGCGCAAAGGAAGAGAGATATGCAGAGGTATAAGGTGAAGGGTAAACAATTCAAAATCCAAAATCTAAGTTGCG
This sequence comes from Nostoc sp. NOS(2021), assembly GCF_017115025.1. GTDB lineage: Bacteria > Cyanobacteriota > Cyanobacteriia > Cyanobacteriales > Nostocaceae > Nostoc. The sequence goes on from NZ_JABXKM010000069.1 coordinate 2,814, forward strand.
CTGGAAGCGCACCAAAGGTGCGACTTAAAATCCCAAATGGGAAGGGGCTTGTTTATGCTTTGGTTGCTGTTTTTACGTGTTTACTTTTAACTTGTAATTTTTCTCTGGCGGCGACGGCTGAGGCAAAGCATTACACAGAGTTGCAGTTGCCATCGCTACCTGAGATCAAGTTACCCAAGTATGAGCGGTTTGTTCTCCAAAACGGCTTGGTTGTCTATTTGATGGAGGATCACGAGTTACCGTTGGTGAATGGGACGGCGTTTGTGCGGACAGGAACTCGCTTGGAACCACTGGAAAAAGTCGGTTTAGCTGGTTTTACAGGCGCGGTGATGCGAACTGGGGGAACTAAGAAGCATTCGGCTGATGAACTCAACGAGATATTAGAACAACGGGCGGCGGCTGTAGAAACTGGTATTGGTGAAGCTTCTGGTAGTGCTAGCTTTGACGCACTCAGTGAAGATTTAGAAACGGTGTTTGGGCTGTTTGCTGAGGTACTGCGATCGCCTGTATTTGCTCAAGAAAAGCTAGACTTGGCTAAGACACAAGCTAAGGGTGGCATTGCCCGTCGCAATGACAATCCAGATGGGATTGCTAGTCGAGAATTTAAGAAATTGATTTATGGGAAAGATAGCCCCTATGCTCGCACAATAGAGTATACAACGGTGGATCAAGTTTCCCGTGAGGATTTGCTCAATTTCTATCAGCAATATTTCCACCCCAATAATATGATTTTGGGGATTGTAGGGGATTTTGAGGCGAAGAAAATGCGATCGCTCGTTCAAGCTAAGTTTGGCGACTGGAACCGCAACCCAGGTATTGCTAAACCCAAATTACCAAATGTTTCGCCAGCCAATACAGGTGGAGTCTTTTTTGTCAATCAGCCACAACTAACGCAAAGTAGTGTGCTTATGGGGCATTTAGGTGGAAGGTTCGACAATCCCGATTATGCGGCGCTGGATGTATTGAATGGGGTGTTAAATGGATTTGGTGGACGCTTATTTAATGAAGTGCGATCGCGTCAAGGTTTAGCTTACTCTGTCTATGGCCAGTGGAGTCCCCGCTACGATTATCCTGGCATATTTATTGCTGGTGGACAAACGCGATCGGATGCTACCGTCCAGTTTGTCAAAGCCTTACAAGATCAAATCAAGCGCATCCAAACTCAAAGAGTCACAACAAAAGAACTGGCTTTTGCCAAAGAGTCTACACTCAACTCCTTTGTATTCAACTTTCAAGACCCCAGCCAAACCTTATCACGGTTGATGCGATACGAATATTACGGCTATCCTGCTGATTTTCTCTTTCGCTATCAAAAAGCCGTCGCCGCCACCACAGCCGCCGATGTGCAACGGGTAGCACGAGAATACCTCAAGCCAGAAAAGATCGTGACTCTAGTGGTGGGTAATCAAACCGCTATTCAACCGCCATTGACGCAGCTAGCAGCACAAGTGACACCAATAGATGTAACCATTCCTGGTTCGCAGCCACAGGCAAAGAATTAATCCTACTCAAATCAAATAATTTCCTTCACTATCGGGAAATGACTGAGGACAAATTGTAGTAACAAGTAGAAACTAAATCAGGAACCAAAACCTCTGGGAACTCCAGAGGTTTTTTCTTCAAACTACGCTTTTCTATGTAGGAGCGATCGCCCCATACACTTATATAGCAGGGGACTGGAGACTGGGGACTGGGGACTGGGGACTGGGTTGAAAGTCTGTTTGTATATAGGTTTTATCATCAGTTAATGTCCTAACCTTCTTGTCCGTTGCTATATCCCTCTTTTGTCACTCTCCGGGAGGGTAATCGCTAGAAGCCTCATCAGGCAATCAATACAAGCTATCCTATTAGAAAAAAATGGGTGTTGTATTTGTTATTAGAAAAAAATCGTGTGAACCCTTGGTAGATAAAAGCTCTAGAATTCAGAAATGGCAAATGTTTTCGGAGAGTGACAGAAGAGGGATATAAGCGGGTTTTTAAGCAGGCAATAAGCTGAAAAATATCTAATTTGCATAACCAAATTAAGCATAACTCTTGTGGGGTGGGCATCTTGCCCGCCCTAATTATGCAAGTTAAATGTGGGACAGCTTATTGCTGCGTGTCGAAGCATCCGACAATTTTAGTGATGAAGCAGCAAAAATTGCCGCAGCCTATTAGTCAACTAGAGTAAGCTAAATTTAGGTTTAAGCTACTGGGAGTGGAGATGATGTTGTTGGAATTAAAGCGCATCCATGTTCCACCAGGACAAAGAGTGATACTGCAAGATATAACCTGGCAGGAATTGTCAGCAATACTAGAGGATTTAGGGGAACATCGCGCTGCACGAATTGCTTATGACAGGGGAATACTGGAGATTATGGCACCACTGCCAGAACATGAATATGACAAAGAAATTATTGGTGATTTAGTCAAAGCGCTTTTGGAAGAATTAGATATTGAGTTTAGATGTCTTGGTTCTACCACTTTCAAAAACCAAGCGATGGCTCAAGGTATAGAACCTGATCAGTGTTTCTATATAAAAAATGAATCCAAGATTCGCGGCAAGAAGCGACTAGATTTAACAGTAGATCCGCCTCCAGATTTAGCTCTAGAAATTGATATTACTTCTCGCACTCATCCTAATATTTATGAAGCTTTAAAAGTACCTGAGCTTTGGCGTTTTGATCAAGGAAAGCTCCAATTGCAGCGGAAGGTCGTCTGATGATCATTGCCTTTTATATATAAATTGCTACATTAAGTAGTAAATGTATAAAAAATCTGAAAATGAATAATAGAGAAATTCGTCAGTATAACTCAGGTAAGCAAGGTGATCAAAGAGGAGCTTTTCAAATAGATCGAGACCGTCTAATCTACTCTGCATATTTCCGAAGACTTGCACAAGTAACTCAAGTTGTAAGTGCAAGTGAGGGCAATGTTTTTCATAACCGTTTAACCCATTCGTTAAAAGTTGCACAGGTTGCAAGGCGACTTGCAGAAAGGTTAAAGGAACTAAATAATTCAAATTCAAATCTGATCGATAAATCTGGCGGTCTTGATCCTGATGTAGTTGAAGCAGCTGCAATAGCGCATGATTTAGGTCATCCACCTTTTGGACATATTGCTGAAAAAGAACTTGATCAACTTGCAAGGAGTCATGGACTATCTGATGGATTTGAAGGAAATGCACAAACTTTCAGGATATTAACCTTGCTTGAACCTCACCGCACTGAATATCCTGGGCTTGATTTAACTAGAGCAACTTTAAATGCAACTTTAAAATATCCTTGGTTTTGTGAGAGAGATAATGGGAATACTCAGTCAAAAAAGAGATCAAAAAAATACTCAATCTATGATCAAGATCGAAAAGCATTTGAGTTTGTGAGAGAACTTTCAGCAACTGGGTTGCAAAATTATCAACAAACTCTTGAAGCCAGTATAATGGATTTTGCTGATGACGTAACCTATAGTGTTCATGATTTAGAAGATTTTTATCTTGCTGGATTAATTCCTCTAGAAACTATTATCAACAATGAAGATGAGTTTGATAAGTTTTTAGCTAATTGGATAATAACCATATCAGACAGCAAATTGAAAGAGCAAATTAATGAATCAGAACAAAAAAGCAATTTAAAAAATATACTCAATTTATATAGCAATAAAAAAGGATATAATCCTGGTTCGATTGAACAAATCGCATCTATAAAAAGCGTTAGTTCTAATTTAATTCAGAAGTATATTCAATCTGTTAGTCTAAAAGAAGATTATGGGGAACACGGTTATCTAGAGCGCTCAATAAAAATAGAAATAGAGCTAAAATTTCTGCAACAAATAGTATGGAAATATGTGATCCTTAATCCACGACTTACGACTCAACAATATGGTCAAAGAAAAATTATCAAAACACTGTTTGATGTTTATAAGGAAGCACTTGAAACTAATCAAGTGAATTTGATACCTGCTCATTTTTTAGAAAATGGCTCTTTGAAAAGATTATTAACAACGGGAGACCAGAAAAATCAAAAAGTAAGAATAGCAGTTGATATAGTTGCCAGTTTTAGTGAAATGGAAGCAATTCTGATGTTCCGTAGATTTGCAGGTATAGATCATGGATCTGTAATGGACTATATAGTCTAGTTGAATGTTTATCCTTCTAGATTTTGATATTAAGCAGTAGGGGCGCACAGCTAGCTGTATGCCCCTACCAATCACCTGTATTCCACCTAACGAAAGTCTCAGGTTATCAAATCTACATTACTTAGTAATGATTCAGGTTAATGCCCGCTTCTTTTGCCATTGCTTCTAACCCATTAATTTGTAGGGTTTTGATTGCTTTGGTAGACAGCTTTAATTTCACCCAGCGATTTCCGCCTTCCCACCAAACACGCTTGCTTTGTAGATTGGCGTGCTGAAGGCGTTTAGTACGGCGGTGGGAGTGGGAAACAGCAAAGGCGTTATTTGCCTTCTTACCAGTTAGTTCACAGCGACGGGACATAGCAAGTCTCTCCAGATTGTTGTTATTTTAATACAGCCTTTCCATTTTAGGTCTTAGGCAACAGAAGTAGGAAAGGAGAGTGGGGAGTGGGGAGCAGGGGGCGAAATAACTCCTAACTCCAAACTCAGCACTATTTACCAGCTTGTTCCGTCAGCTTGGTAAGTACCTCATTCGATCGCTCGACAAATGATTTCATCCCCTCAGCGTCAAATCCTTTCTGAGACATCAGCGCTAAATCGTAGACGTGTTGGCAAATCAAGTTCACTAACTGATCTGTAGGCGATTGACCGTCACCTTGAATAATACTACCTTGGTTAAGATTTACCAGATTTTGAATTAGCGGGTGAGCAGTATTTACCAGCAAAACGTGGTCTTCGGGAAAATCTACTGTCTGCTGCTGCATCATGGCATTCATTTCTCGCATACGGCGGAGAATCTCAGGTAGAAGCACGATCGCAGGTGGTGTCCCTTGAGGATCATCTGATTTCAACGCTTCGGTGCGGATGTTGAGTTTAGGTTTGTTGAGGGATTTTTCAAATAACTCTTTGATCGTCTCACTCCGAGTTTTGTTCGTCTTGGGATCAACAATTTCCGTAGCTTTGTCTTGTTCTAGCAGGGTATTATCTAAGTCGGAGTCCACCCGCGTAAATTTAACATCCTGATATTCCCGCTCAAGGAAGTTGATAAAGTGGGTATCGATGAAGGAGTCCATAAACAGGACTTCCAAGCCTTGATTTTTGTGTAGTTCTATATAGGTAGCTTGGGTTGCTCCATCGGTGCTGTAGAAAACCCGGTTTTCGTGATGTTCTTTGTTACGTTCTAAGTACTCTTTCAGTGTGGTGTAAGGAGCGCTGGGTGCTGAAAAATCAGGGGTGGGTGAGGGAGGAGTGACATCTTGCCAAGCATCCCCCTCTGAAGACTGTACTTCAACCACTGGAGTTTCAGCAGGAGGTTTTTCTGTCAGCTTGGCTGTGCTGCGGAAGACGATGATATCTTCGATTTGTTTTTTGAATTTCTCGTCGTTGAGAACGCCGAATTTCACAAAGGTGCCAAGATCCTTCCAGGCGCTGATGTATTGTTCACGGTTGTCGCGGAAAAGTTCTTTGAGGCGATCGCCTACTTTTTTGGCTATGTAATCACCAATTCTCCGCACGGTGCGATCGCCTTGCAAGGCACTGCGCGATACGTTCAGGGGAATATCGGTGCTATCAATCACACCCCGCATTGGAGTTAGAAATTGCGGAATAATTTCTTCGCAGTTGTCGCTAACAAAAACTTGATTGCAAAATAGCTTGATCTGCCCTTTAGTAACATCTACATCCGGCCTCATTTTGGGAAAATACAGAATCCCGTTGATGATAAAGGGATAGTCAGTATTTAGATGTACCCACAACAGTGGTTCTTCCTGAAAAGGATACAGGTAGCGGTAAAACTCTAAATAATCTTCTTGACTCAGATTACTCGGAGACTCTCGCCACGGTGCTTTTTGCTTATTTAAGACTTCACCATCGAGTTTAATTGGTACTGGCAAGAAGTCGCAGTATGTCTTGACAAGATTCTTAATCCGTGCTGTTTCTAAAAATTCCTCCTCTTCTCCTTGCAAGCTGAGAGTAATAGTAGTGCCGCGAGTTGTCCGGGGCGAATCTTCTAGGGTGAAAGCTGGAGAACCATCGCAAGTCCAGTGAATCGCCTGCGCCCCTTCTTGATATGAGAGGGTATCAATCTCTACCTTTTGCGCCACCATGAAGGAAGAGTAGAAGCCAAGACCGAAGTGGCCGATTATCGGTTGATCTGATTTGCCTTCATACTTATGAATAAATTCTTCAGCACTAGAGAAGGCAACCTGATTGATATATTTCTTAACTTCTTCTGCGGTCATCCCGATACCGTTATCGGAGATGGATAGGGTTTTGTTATCTTTGTCAATGGCAATTTCAATTTCCGGTTCGCCGATGTCTCCAGCATAATCTCCGGCGCGGGATACCATTTTCAGCTTTTGGATGGCGTCTACAGCGTTGGATACCAGTTCCCGCAAGAAGATTTGGTGATCTGAGTAGAGCGACTTCTTAATGATCGGGAAAATATTCTCAGTATGAATACTGATAGTGCCTTGTTCTAGCATAATTGGTAATCTTCAATGTTAGTATCTGAAATGATGATAGTAGGTAATACAACTTAGCCATCTGTTTTCCAGGATAAACCCGGAGAACACAGAAGGGTATGATACCAATTAGGATTTTAAAAGCATAGCTTGCGCCTACGCTCGTTTTTTGAGCATTGTTTCCCCCCATTTTCTGATTCGGATTTCCCGACTCCCGACTTTCAACGCAGGTCTATTAGGGACTGACAAATAAAAAAATACTCAACTACTTCTTGTGGGATAGACATCTTGTCCGCCTTTGGCTATGGGCGGGCGAGACGCCCACCCCACAAGATTGAATAATTTATTTGTTGGAAATCCCTTAGTCTAGTTGGGCTATGTAGCAATCTGTGGTACTGACACCTTCACTGGCACTTTTTTGCTAAAAGACAGACCGGTTTCATTTTTGTCAATGATAATCGTGTCTCCAGAGATAAAAGTATTTTCCAATAACTTGGTGGCGAGGGGGTTTTCGACTTCTCGCTGAATTGCTCGTTTGAGTGGGCGGGCACCGTAAACTGGGTCATAGCCTGATTCGACAAGGTAATCACAGGCAGATTGGGATATCTCAAAGAAGATTTTTTGCTCGCGGAGAAGATTTTCTACCCGTTTGAGTTGAATGCGGATGATCTGCCGCATTTGGGTGCGATTTAGGGTATGGAAGAGAATAATGTCATCAACGCGGTTGAGAAATTCTGGGCGGAAATGCGATCGCAGGGCTTCCATTACCCTAACGCGCATTGTTTCATACTTGGAATCATCACCAGATACATCCAAGATATGTTCGCTACCAATGTTACTGGTCATGACAATAACGCTGTTGCGAAAATCTACCGTTCTTCCCTGAGAGTCAGTAATTCTGCCATCATCTAACACCTGCAATAAAATATTAAACACATCGGGGTGCGCCTTTTCGACTTCATCCAACAGCACCACCGAATAAGGACGGCGGCGAATCGCCTCGGAAAGTTGACCGCCTTCTTCATAGCCTACATATCCTGGAGGCGCTCCCACAAGGCGGGAAACTGAGTGTTTTTCCATATACTCAGACATATCCAAGCGCACCAATGCATCATCAGAATCAAAGAGAAACTGAGCTAAAGCACGGGCGAGTTCGGTTTTGCCCACACCTGTGGGGCCCATGAACATAAATGAACCAATGGGACGAGAGGGATCTTTCATCCCCGCACGGGCGCGACGAATTGCGGCTGCTACCGCTTCTACGGCCTCTTCTTGCCCAATGACTCGCTCATGTAAATGACTTTCTAGTTGCAGTAATTTTTGCCGTTCCGATTCCAACAGGCGATTGACAGGGATTCCTGTCCATTTGGCGACGATTTCCGCAATATCGGCTTCAGTAACTTGTTCTCGCAGCAACGTGGAACCTTGGTTTTGAATTTCTAAAAGGTTCGCTTCTTTAGCTTCGCGCTCGTGCTGCACTCCCTCCAATTTGCCATACTTCAGTTGGGCAGCTTTATTTAGGTCATAAGCGCGTTCTGCCTGTTCAATTTGTACTCGCAGCGCATCTTCTTCTTTCTTTAAGGCGCTTATCGCCTCCAATATCTGCTTTTCACCTTGCCATTGCTCATTAAATATTTGCTGTTTTTCCGTTAAATTGGCGATTTCTTGCTCAATTCGCTGCAAACGTTCTCTCGTTTGGGGAGTACTCTTTTCTTCGCCAGCTAATGACAGCTTTTCCATTTCTAACTGCATGAGGCGGCGATCAATGGTTTCCAATTCTGCCGGTTTGGAGGTAATCTCCATTTTTAACTGTGCTGCTGCTTCATCTACCAAATCAATGGCTTTATCTGGTAAGAAGCGATCGCTAATATAACGTGCTGACAGGGTTGCTGCTGCTACCAAAGCTGAATCAGAAATTTTGACGTTGTGATGAACTTCATAGCGTTCTTTCAATCCCCGCAGAATGGAAATAGTATTTTCCACACTTGGCTGATCCACAAATACTTGTTGAAAGCGGCGTTCTAGGGCAGCATCTTTCTCAATGTGTTTGCGGAACTCGTCGAGGGTAGTTGCGCCAATGCAACGCAGTTCTCCCCGCGCCAGCATCGGTTTGAGCAAATTTCCCGCATCCATCGCCCCTTGTTGATTGGAACCTGTACCGACTACGGTATGCAGTTCGTCAATAAATAGAACAATGTCGCCATTAGATTCTGTAACTTCCTTGAGGACTGCTTTTAGGCGTTCTTCAAATTCTCCTCGTAATTTTGCCCCAGCAATCAAACTACCGATATCTAAAGAGATCAGTTTGCGGTTTTTCAAAGATTCGGGAACATCACCATTTACCATCCGCTGTGCTAAGGCTTCAGCGATCGCAGTTTTACCTACCCCAGGTTCACCAATCAAGACGGGGTTATTTTTGCTACGACGAGACAAGACTTGAATTACCCGCCGAATTTCGTCATCCCGCCCAATCACCGGGTCGAGTTTTCCAGCTTTTGCCTGTTCTGTCAAATCTCTACCAAATTTTTGTAAGGCTTCATAGCGGGATTCTGGGCTTTGATCTGTCACCTTTTGGCTACCGCGAATGGTTTTGATCGTAGTTTCTAGTTTAGCTGTATCCGCATTAAAGCCTTTGAGTATCTTTCGTCCAATGCGATCGTCTTCAGCAAACGCCAAAAGTATGTGTTCCACCGAAATGTAGGAATCTTTCATCCTGGCTCTAGCTTCCTCGGCTCGGTCTAGTAAAACATCTAAACTGCGGCTAAGGTAGAGTTGATCACTTTTACCAACTTTCGGCTGACGTTGGGTAAAGGCTTCTAGTTGCTGTTGCAAGCGGATTGGATCGACCTCAGATCGAGCCAGGATACGTATTGCGAGACTAGTAGGTTCTTCTAACAGGGCAATAATTAAATGTTCAACATCTAGTTGCTGTTGTTGATAAGCACGGACTATATCCTGAGATTTTACAATTGCTTCCCAGGCTTTATCAGTAAATTTATTCGGATCTGTAGGTTGCATCTTTAGAATTTTGGAATTTTGATTTTTAGTTTAGGGATTGCGGATTATTAAAGGGAGTGGGGAGTGGTTGTAACCCTACTCCTTAGTACCCAGATAATTATCCAAACATTCTCAGCGTATATCCGCGTGTATCTCTAGTGGCAATTTTGGATTAGTAATTGATGATAGTTTGATCCATTACCTATTTCCTAATTTAAAACGAAAATACTGTTCTGAGTGGACTTTGCCAGATGTGCAATTGCAGCGATGTCTACGACGGGCTACGCCTGCGCTGTTAGTGCTGCTCATCAACGACAGTATGGGGGTAATACTAATAGGATTTACGCAGAGAAGATCCCCTAACCCGCCTAAAAAGGGGAGGCAAAAAGCGAAAAGTCTCGCGCGTTCGGGTAACAGGAGCGCAAGACACCTGTCTGCGGGAAAAATCAATCTCCCCGCATCTGGTTCAGCTTTTCAAAACATCAGTGTGGATTTTCCTACAGCTTTATTGCCTGCGATAGAGCTATAGCGGTTCTAAATTGCATGGAATACAGACCACTCATCGGGACAGATCATTGCTCTGCCCATACCATGTATTGCATCCAAACGAGAACTGCTATATATATTCTTAATTATAAGAATTACTGACTCACAAGTTGCTCTGGTGATTCCTGTTTGACTGCTGACCCTTGAGTTCCCATCTGAATTAGTTCAATTTTATACCCATCTGGATCTTCCACAAAAGCAATCACTGTCGAACCATGTTTCATCGCCCCTGGTTCGCGCACGACTTTACCGCCCTGATTACGGATTTCTTCACACGTAGCGTAAATATCATCAACGCCGAGAGCAATGTGACCGTAAGCATTACCCAATTCGTACTTTTCCACCCCCCAGTTGTAGGTTAGTTCGATTACCGAGTTGTCGCTTTCATCACCGTAGCCCACAAAAGCCAGGGTAAATTCTCCCCCTGGATAATCTTTTCGGCGCAATAGTTTCATTCCTAGAAGTTCACAGTAGAACTTTAAGGACTCTTCAAGGTTGCCCACCCGCAGCATTGTGTGTAGTAATCGCATATTGACCTTTTCTCTGTAATTGATTTAGTGTTATTCTCTGCCAACATTTTACCTAGCTCAAAATCTTAAGGTAAAAATGCCATCAGGGAAAAAATTAAAAGGTAAAGGACAGAATAAACATTCCCTTACCCATTCTTGGCATTGATCCCTATCCCTATAATGGAAATCTTCTTTAATCTCAGCCGAGAAAGTCTCTTAACCGCCTATGCTAGCGATTGGGTTAGGCAACTGGACTGTATGCGTAACACACTCGAATAAAGGATAAAGCACAGATGAGTAAATTTCTAGATACTGCCATTGAGGCGATCGCAGCCCGTGAAATTCTTGATTCACGCGGTAGACCGACAATTGAAGCCGAAGTGCATTTAGCCAACGGTGTTGTCGGATTGGCGCAGGTTCCCAGTGGTGCCTCGACTGGCACTTTTGAGGCTCACGAACTGCGTGATGGCGATAAAAGCCGTTATGGAGGCAAAGGCGTACTCAAGGCAGTACAAAACGTTAGAGAAGCACTAGCACCACAATTGTTAGGCTTGGATGCCCTCAACCAAGAACTGCTAGACCGCACAATGATCGCTATAGATGGTTCTCCTAACAAATCCAATTTGGGGGCTAATGCGATTTTGGGGGTTTCCCTAGCAGCAGCCAAAGCTGGTGCTGAGTCTCTAGCAATTCCTCTGTATCGCTATTTGGGTGGGCCTTTAGCAAATTTGCTCCCAGTGCCGTTGATGAACGTGATTAACGGTGGCGCACACGCCTCAAACAATGTGGATTTTCAAGAGTTTATGATTGTCCCAATTGGCGCAACTTCCTTCCGGGAAGCGTTGCGCTGGGGTGCAGAGGTGTTTGCTACCCTCAGTCAAGTATTAGATGAGAAGGGTTTGCTTACTGGTGTGGGCGATGAAGGCGGTTTTGCCCCTAACCTAGAATCTAATCAAGTGGCTTTAGAATTGCTGGTTGCTGCCATTAAGAAAGCTGGTTATAAGCCAGGGGAAGAAGTAGCTTTGGCGTTAGATGTGGCAGCTAGTGAGTTTTACAAGAATGGGCAGTATGTTTACGATGGTAAACCTCACGCCCCAGGTGAGTTTATTGATTACCTCGCGCAACTAGTTGATCAATACCCAATTGTATCAATTGAGGATGGCTTACATGAAGAAGATTGGCAAAGTTGGCAATTGCTCACCCAGAAGTTAGGTTCGCGGGTGCAATTGGTAGGAGATGACTTGTTTGTTACCAATGCCACGCGCTTACAAAGAGGCATCCAGGAAAAAGCCGCTAATGCTATTTTGATTAAACTCAATCAAATTGGTTCGCTTACCGAAACCTTGGAAACGATTGATTTGGCAACTCGCAACGCTATCCGTTCAGTAATTAGCCATCGTTCTGGTGAAACTGAAGACACAACGATCGCTGATTTAGCCGTAGCAACCCGTGCCGGTCAAATCAAAACAGGTTCCCTCTGTCGCAGCGAACGGGTAGCAAAATATAATCGCTTGCTGCGAATTGAAGATGAATTAGGCGATCGCGCCGTTTATGCTGGTGCTGTGGGTTTAGGGCCGAAGTAGGGACTGGGGACTGGGGACTAGGGACTAGGGACTGGGGGCAGAATTCTTCCCAATACCCAATACCCAATACCCAATCCCCAATCCCCAATCCCCAATTACGGATAAAACCCCAACTTGGGCAACCCCAAGGTTTCATCCCAGCCCATCATCAAGTTTAGACACTGAATCGCTTGGCCCGCCTGTCCTTTAATTAGATTGTCAATTGCTGACATGACAATCACACGACCTGTGCGCGGGTCAACTTCTATACCGATATAACAAAGATTGCTGCCGTTAGCCCACTTGGTTTGAGGGTAAACGCCGCTACCGCAGATTTTCACCCAAGGAGAGTTGCGGTAGAAGGCTGAGAAAATTGTGATTAAGTCATCTCGCACTAGACCAGGATCGCGCAGTGTGGCATATACCGTTGCCAAAATACCGCGCACCATTGGGATCAGGTGGGGTGTAAATTGGATCATGAGTTCGTGACCAGCTAAGTCACTGCAAATTTGCTCAATTTCTGGGGTATGACGGTGACGTCCGACATTGAAAGCTGCTATGGAGTTGTCTGCTTCAGCTAGTAATAAGTTAGTTTGGGCTTGTCGTCCACTGCTAGATGTGCCAGACTTGGCATCGATAATAGCTGTTTCTGGTACTATTAAACCTTGCTTTAAGAGTGGCGAAAGTGCAAGGAGACTAGCAGTGGGATAGGAACCAGGGCAGCCAACAAGTTGAGCTTCAGCAATGCGATCGCGATAAAGTTCTGGTAATCCATAAACTGCTGTAGCTGCAATTGTGCGATCGCTTCTCTCTGTTCCATACCAATTTGTATAAGTTGTCAAATCACTGAACCGATAATCTGCACTCAAATCTAGTACTTTACATCCTTTTTCCAACAGTTTGGGCGCGATTTGGCAAGCCAGACCATTTGGTAAAGACAGGAAAACTACTTCACAGCGGTGAGCAATTATTTCTGGTTCTACCGCCTCTATTAGCAAGTTAGCTGCATGAGCAAGATGCGGGTAGACATCGCCGAAGGATTTCCCGATACTGCTCTCACCGCCTAAATAAACCAGTTCGACTTCTGGATGATCCATCAGTAGTCGTACTAACTGTACTCCGCCATAGCCCGACGCGCCAACAATCCCAACGGGTACGCGTCTAAATTTGCCCATGATCTGAAATCCTTATCCCATGAATGGTTAATTCGTTCTCAGCTATCAACAATATCAGCGACTAGGGCAGCGCACAAAACGTCCCAAACCCCTCCACTTTGTTTTGGCGAGTCAAAAGTCCAAAATCAAGAGTCCAAAGTCTATATAAAATTTCAGTTAATTGACCCTTGAACCCAATTTTAATGGCAAAAATTTTTGCCACGTTATCAAATCATTGCTAGTCTACTTCTCTGCCTTGTAAAGGAGCTACAATCAAAAAGAAGAAATTGTTAAAAAAATTTACGTTTATAGCTGGAAATCTTTTTGTGTCACAGCCTAATACTACCCAAGCTTTTAAATTTGATTCGATTGATGCCGCCTTAGCAGACCTAAAAGCTGGTCGCGTCATTGTAGTGGTAGATGATGAAAATAGAGAAAATGAAGGCGACTTAATCTGTGCTGCCCAATTTGCTACACCCGACATGATTAATTTCATGGCGGTGGAAGCTAGAGGGCTGATTTGTTTGGCAATGACAGGCGATCGCCTAGACGAGTTAGACTTACCTTTGATGGTAAGCAACATTACAGATACTAACCAAACCGCCTTCACTGTCAGTATTGATGCCGGGCCGCAATTGGGTGTTACCACTGGCATCTCAGCAGAAGACCGCGCCCGCACTATCCAGGTTACTCTCAACCCAGCCACAAAACCTACCGATTTACGTCGTCCTGGTCACATTTTCCCGATTCGGGCTAAGGAGGGAGGCGTACTCAAACGCGCCGGACATACAGAAGCTGCGGTAGACTTAGCTCGACTCGCAGGGCTATACCCATCTGGGGTAATTTGCGAAATTCAAAACTCCGACGGTTCAATGGCGCGATTGCAGCAGTTAGTTGAATACGCTAAACGTCACAATTTAAAAATTATTAGTATTGCGGATTTAATTAGTTATCGGCTAAAACACGATCGCCTGGTGTATCGTGAGGTGATTACCAAGCTGCCTAGTGAATTCGGTCAGTTTGAAATTTACGCCTACCGCCATACTCTGGATAATACAGAACACGTTGCAATTGTCAAGGGTGATCCAGCTAACTTCAAAGATGAGCCAGTGATGGTGCGGATGCACTCAGAATGCTTAACTGGTGATGCTTTGGGTTCTTTGCGCTGCGACTGTCGGATGCAGTTAGAAGCTGCACTGAAAATGATTGAGGCTGCTGGTCAAGGTGTAGTTGTATACCTGCGCCAAGAAGGGCGGGGAATCGGTTTGATTAACAAGCTGAAAGCCTACTCTTTGCAGGATATGGGGCTGGATACAGTAGAGGCAAATGAGCGCTTGGGATTTCCGGCTGACTTGCGAGACTACGGGATGGGGGCACAAATGCTTATGGATTTGGGTATCAAAAAGATACGCCTGATTACCAATAATCCCCGTAAAATTGCTGGAGTCAAGGGCTATGGGTTGGAAGTAGTCGATCGCTTGCCATTGTTGATTGAGGCAACCGACTACAATTCCTATTACCTGGCAACAAAGGCGAAAAAGCTGGGTCATATGCTGTTACAGACTTATCTGGTGACAGTAGCAATCCACTGGCAAGATGACCCGGAAGCTGTGACGGAACGTTATGAACGCTTAGAGAAAATGCGACACTTAGCGACAAGTAATGATTTATTGTTGCAGGAAGAAGCGCGTCCCTTAGCGATCGCTCTATTTGACGAGCCATCTTTAACAGTACACTTGGGTTTTGATCAGCCAAAAGTTGCTAGCCCTGATTGGTATCAGCAAAGTGGTCATCCTTATATACAAGCTGTCTTCCAAATTCTGGACAACCTCGCAACTTTGCCTTACATCCAGAAACTAGAATTTCTGATTTCCTCTGGTTGCGATCCCCTAAGTAATTTACAAGTCCAACTAGATCGGCAGACATTCCCGGATGGTACACTGCCTTCATCGATTAGCGATCGCCTAGAAAAGCAGCAAATCTATAGCTTTAGCAAATAGCTTCGATAATGTTATCGCGTTTCCTAATCTCATGAGGTAGAGATTAACCTCACCCCGATAAAGCTATGCTTCATCTCCCCTCTCCTTACTAAGGAGAGGGGTTGGGGGTGAGGTTTTAATCTGATGTACTTCATGCACCTGGGAACCGCTATAAATTAATTACTTACTCTATAGATTGGTCTGACCTGACGATAAGTATTAAGTAAGTTCAGAAATTTATGACCATCAAAATTTATCGGGTCAACTTTTTTACCGGAGCGGTCTACGAGACGGTGCGTAGTAATGCGATCGTTTCTTACTTGACTTTGAGCAATTAACCAAGCAAGAGAATTATATTGAGCCTCCGTGTAACCGCTATGGGTTTGTTGGCTGCTACTGTCATAACTATCTGGCGGTGTTTCCAAAGAAACGTGATAAGCAAAATTATTCACAGACGGAGGCAAATGTGGATTAGTCTGCACAGTTTCCACTCCCTCGGAACCATCAAATACTGAGTTTGCTGCACCAAAAGCCCGCTTTTCTGGCGGTACTAGATAAACCACCGTTCCGTCTAACTTGATTAAAGCGTGGTAACTTGCTTGCACAGTTTCATCGTTATGGGCTACTTGAAAGAAATTAACGGCACTGGAAGCAGAATAACCTGTTTCATGGAGGACGATAATTGGTTGATTGTTGACAGGAACGCCGTTAACATCTTGGGCGTACCGTTCTCCATAGTTACTTGGGTCAACCGAAGCAACTTGATAATTAGGTCTGTAATGTGCAAAAGCTTGAGTGGTTATGTACCTTGCTACAGCCTTGTTAGTCTTAACTGGGGACTTGAGAACAACTTGAGATTTATTCTCTAGGTATTTCGCTGATTGGAATTGCGCCTGGGGATATTGACTCCAAGCTGTAACCCGTGGATAGGATGTATGGGATGTTATCGGATTATGTTGTAATTTCGTTGCTCGTCCAATTAGCAGCACTACAATTAGAGCCATAAACATCAGTGAGATTAGTAGCACCCTAGTCGCCCAGTCTGTAAACCTCATTTTTCTAATACCAGTAAAACGGTAGATATTAATTTATAGCTAAACTGGCGTGTCACTCGTAGAGGCGCACTTCTGTAAACCCCTACCGTAAATGGTATCCAAACAATAATCGCTATAATACCTTAATTCTAGTCAAATATACGTTTATAATCTCTGCAATAGTGCTGTTACGAGCCATTTAATAAGGATGTTTTACCTACACCCCCTTCACCAACTACTAGCAACTTAGAAAGATATTATCCTTTAGCTTCTAACCTGGCTCGAAGATAGGTCAAAATTGCCTGCGTTCCTTGCTCAACAATTTCAGGCGGCGGCGAGCTTAATTTTGGGTTGTTATTCAGGGATAGGCTTGTCAAGTTTGAGAGTTGGCTGATTTCTGGCGGCAGGCTGCTGAGTTGATTGTTAGAGAGGTATAACTCAGTCAAGTTGGAGAGTTGGCTGATTTCTGGCGGCAGGCTGCTGAGTTGATTGTTAGAGAGGTATAACTCAGTCAAGTTTGAGAGTTGGCTAATTTTTGGTGGCAGGCTACTGAGTTGATTGTGATTCAGGACTAGCATTGTCAAGTTAGAGAGTTGGCTGATTTCTGGCGGCAGGCTACTGAGTTGATTGTGATTGAGGGATAGCTTAGTCAAGTTAGAGAGTTGGCTGATTTCTGGCGGCAGGTTCCTGAGTTGATTGTGATTGAGGCGTAGCGATATCAAGTTTGAGAGTTGGCTAATTTCTGGCGGCAGGCTGCTGAGTTGATTGTGATTGAGGGCTAGCTCAGTCAAGTTGGAAAGTTGGCTAAATTCTGACGGCAGGCTGCTGAGTTGATTGTGATTGAGGAATAGCTTAGTCAAGTTGGAGAGTTGGCTAATTTCTAGCGGCAGGCTGCTGAGTTGATTGTTAAAGAGGGATAGCCATCTCAAGTTAGAGAGTTGGCTGATTTCTGGCGGCAGGGTGCTAAGTTGATTGTTATTGAGGTCTAGCGCTGTTAATTTGGAGAGTTGGTAGACTTCTGTCGGTAGGCTGCTGAGTTGATTTTGATCGAGGGCTAGCGCTGTCAAGTTTGAGAGTTGGCTGATTTCTGGCGGTAGGCTGCTGAGTCTCTTGTTATATAGGGATAGCACCGTTGGTTTTTCCCTGGCAGCTTTTTCAATAATTTGCAACAGTTCTTCGTTTGTCACCTGCAAACCTTACCAACTCTGTAGCGATATTTACCAGATTAGTGTATCGCAGGTTATGGGGAGTGGGGCTAGATTAATGTGTTCTATCTGCGTAGAAAGGGCTGTAATATTTAAATTAGCAGGGTGCTTAGGATGCAATACTTGCCGTAGGCGATCGCCTGGCAATAACATTCACTCATTAACGGAGCTAAAAGACTCATTAACGGAGCTAAAAGACTCGTTAACGGAGCTAAAAGACTCATTAACGGAGTTCAAAGACTCGTTAACGGAGTTCAAAGACTCGTTAACGGAGTTCAAAGACTCGTTAACGGAGCTAAAAGACTCGTTAACGGAGCTAAAAGACTCGTTAACGGAGTTCAAAGACTCGTTAACGGAGTTCAAAGACTCATTCACGAGTATCAAAGGTGCGTTACGCTTTCGCGCTAACACACCCTACGACTACGATCTCTTTATAATAGCGATCGCACCACCAACCCTACAGGCGATCGCCTTATGGCATACATTGAATATAGTTAGCAGTCGGCAATTCCATGAATATTCGTCAAGAACTTCTAAGTCTGATTGAACAACTAAATGATGAGCAGTTATCAGCATTGCTTGATTTAGCTGTTTCTTTCAAGAATGGCGAAAAAGCTGTTAATCCTGCTGTTGAATCTCAGGCTTATCAGGATTGGGTAAGCCTTGATAATGACATTTACGACGAAGTATTTGCTGATGAACTTACAGCGCGGTGATGTTGGGTTTCGTTCCTCAACCCAACCTACGATTCTCCTGAACTTTGGCACTAAACACTAATAAAGATCGCTTTATAATTGCGATGTCTACGACGGGCTATTCGGCGTCGCAGTTATGAAACCAATCCATATAAGTACTTATCCCACTTCTCTTGATGGAGAGACGGTTTCGCTAGTTTGAGAAGATGGTTTATTGAAGAAACTCCAGATTCTTTGAATAGCTATTATTACAAAACCAATCACAATCACTCCTGCTACCACTGGTAAAGCTAGCGCCAGCACAGACAGTCCGATGGCGATGACCAACTCAATGGTTGACACAAGTGGATTGGTTAATCCACCTGAAACGCCTGTAGAACTTATCCGCAATGTATTCATTAATCCTTTAGTTAATCCTGCGGTTCCACCACCTGCAATTAAAGCTAACGTCCATTGCGCCAATGGATTCATCTCTGGAGCAACAGATGCTGTTACGATTGTCCCAGTGATAAATGCCGCAGGTGTGGCAACAATATCCAGCAGATGATCCAACCAAGGAATGTAATAACCGATAATTTCCAGCAAACAAGCGACTGCAAATACAATTACAGCTTGAGGTGTTTCCAGCCAATCAAAGTTAGTCGGCAAATCCAAATGTCCAAAAACTGAAGTCACACTCAATGCTAGCAGTGGTACAAATACTCGAAAGCCAGCCGCCGCGCTCAAACTAATCCCCAGTAATAATTCAATAAATGTATTTAGATTGAACAAAGAATTTAAATCCATAGTAAGACTCAAGTTATACTCCTGGTGTTTTTTCCATCTTTGAGCTGAACGGAGTGACAACTCTAAGTTGTGATCCTAAGATAAGAAACTTGGCTAAAGTATTTCATCTGACTATGTGTAGAATCAGTGAAACCCCACCTGTGTCAATACTGCGTAGGTTTTGCCTAAAAAATAACTCCAAAGTAGGTTGCGTTTCGTTCCTCAGTGAATTACCCCCCTTAATCCCCCCTTATAAAGGGGGGAAATAGGAAATTTGGTTCCCTCCCCTTTATCAGGGGAGGGTTAGGGTGGGGTAAAACCTTGGTTAATCAGCTATTTCAGACTTGTG
>NZ_JABXKM010000193.1 GCF_017115025.1 Nostoc sp. NOS(2021)
CTTACTAAACCCCAAGAACCCCACCCCGCCAAAGCTACGCTTTATCTCCCCTCCCCGCCGGCGGGGAGGGGCTGGGGGTGGGGTGCAATGACTATGGGAATCACAACTAATTACCCGGACATGATATCACAGCCTCATCTAGCCGAAAATGCTCACCCCAAAAGTCTCTGCGTGGGTTAAAAAACCGCACAAGTTCGCCAGTTTGCCAATTAATCGACCCTAAATCCGTGCCTTTTTGGAGGTTACAGAAAAATACAGGCATAACAGAGATTATCTGCTGCTGTAGCCCCGCCGTGTTTGACGCTGATTATATGGTCAACTTGACAGCTTAAGCCCTCTACTTCTGGATATAGGCAATACTCGCATATATGGGCGGCGCGATCGCTAACTAAACGCCGCAGTTCTACTTTAATATATGGATGAGACATATTGAATACTTACTTAGGGTTAATGTACTGATGAGCTTTTGCTTTTGCCAACCTCATAATATGCTCTAACGTGAGGAAACGATCTAACTCTTGCTGGTCACTTCCTGTAAGACCTTCAGTTTTTGCGCGGTAAACGAGATCCTCTAAACGGTCTTTGGCTGCATCCGAGAGTTTGAAATCGATAACGCTTTGGGGAGTGGTTCCAGCAGCAATAAACTCTATAATTTCCTCGTAGACTTTGGCTATATTTACAGATGTGTTCATAAGATACCTTTTTAATTCATAAATTTTATGCAACTTCCAAAGACTTTCCTAGCGTCTTAGGCTCTGGTAGAGTTGCACCGTCAGCCAAAGATGATTCAATCAGCATCTCTAAAACTTCCTGAGCATTTTTCAAAGCTTCATCATAAGTCTCTCCGTGAGTGTGACAAAATTCTCCCCATTCAGGAAGACTGACAACAAAACACTTATCTTCATCAGACCACTGAATAATTATCGTGTAGTGAGAATTCATTATTTTTCCTCCTCTTGAGTATTTTTAATTTCTTCTAACCTTTGAAGTGCATTATTAACGTCTTTCTCTTGGTAAGCTTTAGCATCATTTCCGTCTTTACCTGATATAGTAACTCTCCCAGGTAGGAGGGGATGATACCAATTAGTGTGGCTACCTTTCCCAGGACGGTAACTAAACCCTGCTTGCAGCAATAAGCTTTTGAGTTCTCTAATTTTCTTGGGCATAGCCTCTGTTTACATTTTCACTCCCCTGATTTACCACTACTCTCTTTGCTTATCTATGCAACTTCCAAAGATTTTCCTAGCGTCTTAGGCTCTGGTAGAGTTTCACCATCAGCCAAAGATGATTCAATCAGCATTTCTAAAACTTCCTGAGCATTTTTAAGAGCTTCTTCATAAGTCTCTCCGTGAGTGCAAGGCTGCATTATATCCGTAAACTCACGTAGCGAAACCACATAACATTGGTCTGCCTCTGACCATTGAATCACGATTGTATATTTCATATTTATTCATAAGCTTCTCGTCGATGAGCAATAGTAGTTACCATAACTTGATTTGTTGCATCATCAACTTGATAGATTACTCGATAGTCACCAATGCGATAGCGATAATAACCTGCGAAGTCACCTTTGAGAGGTTTAACATTAGGATGAAACCGAGGATTTTGTTCTATTTGCTCAAAGCATCTAGCAACCTTTTTGGCTAAAGCTTGCTCTGCTGTAGCATAAATCTCCTCGGCTTTAGCAGATAACACAACGTTATACATCAGACCGAATTGTTCTCCAGTTTTTTACCCGACCTTCAGCAATATCTTTTTTACCTCTTTCAAAGGATTCAATAAATCCAGGGATATCAAGTAACTCTTGGGTAGCGTCTTCACTCTCCTTATCTGCTAGATATGCTAAAAAGTCAGCAACCAGTTGTAAGCGTTCTGAAGATAATACATCTAAATATTGGTTGATTTGCTGACGAACTTCTGTGTTACTCATATTTTTGCAACTCTTTTACTTCTCTAATTGTGCCAACTTCTTCTGAGCAAATTCCCGCACTTGCTCATCTGGGTCATTCTCTGTGCGATCGCGCAACAGTGTTAAAGTCTGAGGATGCTGAGGAAATTGTTTGATAATTATCTCTAGTGCAATGCGCCGAGGATTAGTTTCATGCTCTTCCTTGCGCTCAAAGGAATCATCAATAGCGCAGTTGTGGTAGATATCAAACAATTCAGGCTGATATTTAAAGTATTTAGCTAATTCTTGGACTCCTGCACATCGCACATCCCAGTTATTATCCTGGGTAGCGCGTTCTTTGAGGATGGATTTGGTATCGGGGTCATCTTTGAAGTTCTTTGCTAATTCTTCGACTGCTGCACGTCGCACATCCCAGTTATCATCCTGGGTAGCGCGTTCTTTGAGAATGGATTTGGTGTCGGGGTCATCTTTGAAGTTCTTCGCTAATTCTTCGACTACTGTTCTTCGCACCAAGAAGCCATCATCCTTGGTAGCACGTTCTTTGAGCCAGGTTTTGGTGTCAGGGTCATCTTTGAAATTCTTCGCCAATTCTCGGACTGCTGTACTTCGTACAACCGAGTCATCATCCTGGTTAGCGCGTTGTTTAAGCCAGGTTTTGGTGTCGGGGTCATCTTTAAAATCCTTCGCTAATTGGTGGACTGCTGTACTTCGCACAATCCGGTCATCATCTTGGGTAGCACGTTCTTTGAGCCAGGTTTTGGTGTCAAGATCATCTTTATAATTCTTGGCTAATTCTTCGACTGCTGTACTTCGCACAACCCAGCCATTATCCTGGGTAGCACGTTCTTTGAGCCAGGTTTTGGTGTCAGGATCATCTTTATAGTTCTTGGCTAATTCTTCGACTGCTGCATTTCGCACCAACCAGTGAACATCGTGGGTAGCGCGTTCTTTGAGCCAGGTTTTGGTGTCGGGGTCATCTTTGAAGTTCTGAGCTAATTCTTGGACTGCTGCACCTCGCACATCTTCGTGAACATCCTGGGTAGCGTGTTCTTTGAGCCAGGTTTTGGTGTCGGGGTCATCTTTGAAGTTCTTTGCTAATTCTTGGACTGCTGCACGTCGCACATCTTCATTATCATCTTGGGTAGCGCGTTCTTTGAGCCAAGTTTTGGTGTCGAGGTCATCTTTGAAGTTATTCGCTAATTCTTCGACTGCTGCACCTCGCACATACTCATGATCATCCTGGGTGGCGCGTTTTTTGAGCCAAGTTTTGGTGTCGGGGTCATCTTTGAAGTTATTCGCTAATTCTTGGACTGCTGCACGTCGCACATCTTCGTGATCATTGTGGGTAGTACGTTCTTTGAGCCAGGTTTTGGTGTCGGGAGATTCTTGCCAGATCGTTGCAATTGCTGTGACTGCTTGAGTGCGAATTTCCTGAACTAGCTCAGTTTCTTCTTCATCTTCGTAGAGGACGTAATAGTACCAGAGGTCATATTTAGTTAGGTCTTGTAGCTCGTTAAGTAACTTATTAGCCGTTGACGCGATCGCCGAGCGATTTCTCACTTCTACAAGACACTTAGCCGCTAAAAAGAGATTGACAAACTTTTGCCCTTCGCCATCTTGCGCCATTAAATAATCAAGAATCTCGCCAACAAATCTTGGCTCAATCATTCCCGCAATTAGCAGCAAAACTTCATGCCAACTTTCATCTTGCCAGTGTTTGCCAAAAACTTCATTCTTAAGTTCCTCAATAGTCAGCGTTTGCGTTTCTTTAAACTGCCAGACAAACTCCCAAGCACAGAAATATTCTAAAAATGTCCGATGCACAAAAGCATAATAATCCGCACCCAGGAAACATAACATAAAGTTGCGAGTCCGCAGTTGATTAATCATCACCCGCGCCACTTCTCTGGGTTTATCAAATTCTATAGTTTTGAGATAATCAGTCAGAACTTTGACTAAATCATTTTCATTGATCAAATTACCTGCCAAACCTTTCTCACCAGTTTGCATAAGATAAGCAACCTGACGCAGCATCGCTTGCTTATCTTTATAATCAATCGTCTTGGGATCTAACCTCTTATCTTCTGTCAAAGCCCGTTCCACATCCCATTGATGCAGCAACACCCGCGAAGCTTGATCGTAAAGTGTAGCTCTATCTCTTGGTAGCTCTTGATTACGATTAAGAATTGCCATCATCGTCAACAGCAGAGGATTTCCCGCCAATTCTGTAATAGATTTGGAAGTATCAATTCCTCTTTGTAGCCGTTCCCGTTTTCTCACCTTATCTGCTGCATCAGTAAAAGTTAACTCATGCCAACGGTTGATAAAATCCTGAATTTGTTCTGAGTCTAAATCTTGTAAAATAAAGTGGCGAAACTCAGCATTAAGCAATCGTTGCGGTTTATAGCCAATAATCCGAGAAGTGACAATTACCTGCACATCAGGATAGTCATTAGTAAAGCGATGAATATCAGTAATTACATCCTCTCGATTACCAAGGTGAAATACCTCATCTAAACCATCAAACATCACTAAGGCATTACCAGCTTTTAATTGTTTATCTAGTTCAAGCTGATTGAGATGATGAACAGCACCACTACAGTTATGAAAGAATTCTAGAAAATTATTGCACTCTTTATCTTCCCGTCGCCGCATATAAGTGCGTAATTCAATTAGCAACGGAATTGGCAATGAGATAACATTATTCAGTGGTGACTCTGCCCAATTCAAAGCCAGAAATTGCAACAATGTAGACTTACCTGAACCAGGATCGCCCAAAATCACAACATATTTATAGTCTTGCTTTTTATTGACAACATCCAAGACTGAAAGTATCGGCTGTTCAAAATAAACCCGTTTGTGACGTTCTAATTCTTCTAATTCAACTTCTGCTTCTACTTGTCCACTTTCTCGCAGCCGTCTAAGATGTTCTTTAGGCAGTTCGTGAACTTGTGCTAAAACTTGATGAGCTTCCCGGACATTTTGAGCAGTAAAAATCCGCCATAACTTCAGTTCATTATAGGCATAGCCGCTAGTATCTAAGCTATCTAACTTGAGATTGCCATAGCGTTCGCGGATTCCTTCTTGATATTTAACTAAATTAAAATCTACAATAACTCCAGCAATTTCTTTGGTATTTATTTCAATATCAGATAACTTTTGCAATTCTAATATATGGTGTAATTCTTTTGAATCTAAAAGAAGTTCTTGGACTTGTGTTAAATACTGTTCTGTAATTGATTGCCAGTTAAACTTAGATGGCAGAGCTTTTAATTGCAGCCTATTCCAACTATCTTCTACGGTTTTAGCGTCTAGAGATTCACAATTAATATCAAAAGCCTTGCCAATAATTTCTGTAACCAACTTATCGCTGATAAATTTCTGGATGTCTCCGGTATACTCTTTAATCTCAGTTTCAGCAAGTTTGCAACGAACCTTTAACTGCTGCTGCATAAGTTGCAAAAATTCCTTTAACGCTTTACCAGCAGCAATTTCTATATCTTCCTTCTTAAGTTTATGGACAATCTTGCCAGGGATGCCTTTTAATAAATCTTTAGCCCAATCTTTAGCAGCATCCTTGGCTAAGTCTTCCAGAATGGGTTTAAAAATAAACCCGGCAACCTGAGTTACACCCCAAATAGCTAACCAGTCCAGCATAATACTCGCTTCTATTGAGAGTTTGATTACGAGTATATACACTAGCTTGAGTAATGTTTCCAGATTTCAGGGTTATTGCGGAAATATTACAGGTATTTGAAGAACCTCTCTCTAAATCTCTCTCCTTTTAGGAGAGAGACTTTGAAATTTCCCCCTTCCCGCGTCGGCAAGGGGGTAGGGGTTAGGTTTGGCGTTGGTTTTTTAGATTAATTAGAAACTGCGATCGCTCAGGTAATCAGTAAAATGTACTAACCACACAGCTAATCCTGATTATTCTTCTCTTGCTGAACTCTTTGAGCGTAGACGCTCTTAGCGGCTTGTCGTAGACATCGCTTCTGCAATTATCCGATTATTCTCTTCTATAGGTTTACCATCTTCAGTAAACATCGATGGATATATAATTGCTTCTGAGTCAGGAGTACGGCGATTAAATAGGATTTCTAGCGCTTCTATATCTTCCCGATTAGCAAGCACATACGCCCTCAACTCTTTTGTGGACATTTCTGCAAAATTAGGTTTCATTTACAAATCTCCAAGTTCCATCACGAAATACAAGGATTTACAGTTCATCACCTGCCAAAATAAACACATTGCCAATTGTGTCACAAATAATATTAAGCCTTACTGGGTGAAAATCTCAGTTGCCCTAAATAGCGATCGCAATTTTCCCCACAGCCCGCCCAGTTTCGCTATAACTATGAGCCGCCGCGAGTTCTTGTAAGGGATATGTGCGATCAATCACCACACGAATTTTACCCGCTTCAATCAATTCTTTCAGATAAACCAAATCCTTCGCGTTAGGCTTTTCAAACACAAATTTGGCTTTTTGACCTGGAAGGAACGCTGTTAAGACGCTCTGCACGACGGTTTCAGCGCTGGGTACGGTGGTGATATAAATTCCATTGGGTTTGAGGACTCTTTTGGTTTGAGAGAGCGATCGCTTACCCACTGCATCAAAGATAATGTCATACTGCGCTGTATCTTGGGTGAAATCTTGCTGCGTATAATCAATCACGCGGTCTGCTAAGAGAGATTTCACCAAATCCAAGTTTTTAGTACTGCTAACTCCCGTCACCACTGCCCCTAAAGCCTTAGCAATTTGCACCGCAAAACTGCCTACACCACCCGCAGCACCATTAATCAAAACAGTTTGTCCTGTTTGAATATTCCCTTGATCTCGCAGTGCTTGCAGAGCCGTGAGCGCTGCTAAAGGCACAGCCGCAGCTTCTTCATAAGATAGATTCGTTGGCTTGAAAGCCACCAAGTTTTCTGGAACAGCGGCAAATTCGGCATAACCTCCTCCAGGGAAGCTAGTACTGCCATAGATAGCATCTCCTGGTTTAAAACGTGTGACACCAGAGCCAATGGCTACGACTTCTCCCGCCACATCAAACCCCAGAATCTTCGGGAATTTGCTGCCAGTAATCAAACTCAACATCCCTTGGCGAATTTTCCAATCAATGGGATTAACGCTACTTGCACGAACTTTCACAAGTAACTGCGTTGGCTCAATTTTCGGCTGCTCCACGTCTTCATACTGCAACACCTCAGCCGCGCCATACCGACGGATAACGACTGCTTTCATCGCATTCCTCCTGCTACCCTGTTTTCGTGAATGAACTTACATAGCTTATAACTACAGTGTAGCGATGTCTAGGACGGGCTACGCCTACGTATGGCATTTAACGAAGATGCTAGGCGCAATCAGAGATTTCCTAAAATAGAAAGATCAGTCTAAAACTACACCTGTATGCCAGCTAGAGACATCTATCACAACAATGTCAAAAATGCTTTGATTAAAGACAAATGGATAATTACTCATGATCCACTGACTCTTAAGTTTGGTAAAAAAGATTTGTATGTTGATTTAGGTGCTAGACAACTGTTGGCGGCACAAAAGGCGGAATACAAGATTGCAGTTGAGATTAAAAGTTTTACCGGCAGATCGGATGTTGATGATTTAGAAAAAGCGTTGGGCCAGTATATTTTATATCAGGATATATTAATTGAGTTGGAACCAGAGCGAATGTTATATCTTGCAGTACCTAACAGAGTTTTTGATGATTTATTTGAAGAACCCATTGGGAAACTTTTACTGAGAAATCATCGTTTAAAGCTGATTACCTTTGATCCAAAGCAGGAGGTCATCAAACAATGGATTACACCCAATTAGACCACTATCGCCAGGTGATTGAAACTATCCTCAGTGAATATGCTTCACTGAGTTATTCCTATGCGGATATTCAATCAGAAGTGGTGTTTGATCGAAGCCGCGATCGCTATTTGTGGATGGATGTAGGTTGGGATAGCGATCGCCGCATTCATGGCTGTCTGGTTCATATTGACCTGATTGATAGCAAAATCTGGATTCAACGGGATGGCACTGAAGAAGGTATTGCCGCCGATTTAGAACGGGCTGGAATTCCTAAAGAACATATCGTTCTGGGGTTTCGTCCACCGGAGTTAAGACCCTACACAGGCTATGCAGTTGCTTAAGGTGCCGCAGCTACGCCCGTCGTAGACATCGCTCTTTAAAAGTTAACATGGAACATTCTCTTTATTCTTCAGTGGTAAATACAACACCTTCATACAGGAATTCAATTGGACACTCAAATTCAATGCTCGATAGAGTTACCATATCTCCAGCCGTGTAGGGATAGTAAAGCCACATCCTACCCTCACCCCGACAGTAACGCTCGACGGAGATTTTTTCCGACTCAATCAAGATATACTCTTGCAAACTGGGGATTGTCAGATAATAAGTAAATTTTTCACCCCGATCTTTAGCGCTTGTACCTGGGGAAAGAACTTCGACAATCAGCTTGGGATGTTGAATAAAGTTGCGGGCATTGAGGTCTTCAGGGTCGCAACTGACAATAACATCAGGATAATAGTAGCGGCTCTGGGGAGTGAGTTGCATTTTCACGTCTGACACATTCACTCGACAACCTCTGGAACGCAGATGAGGGTACAAAGCTCTGTAGAGATTTAGTGCAATATCGTTATGGGGAATTGTACCGCCTGTCATGGCAAACACTTCGCCATTGGCATATTCGTAGCGAACATCTTGCTGAGGTTCCCATTCGAGATATTCCTCAACGGTCATTTCTGGCAGTTGTTGGGGGATGGCTATCATAACTCAGATTTTTCTTTTCTTGGTTTGATTGTAGCTAAATAGTATCAGCAACAAAGAGCGGCTTCTGGAAAACCTCTCTCTAAATCTCTCTCCTAAAAGGAGAGAGACTTTGAATTTTTCCCCTTAGAGCGTCGGGAAGGGGGTTTTCGTTAAGGTTTGTAGTGAGCAATTCAGAAAATTCATTGCGATCGCACAATCATGTTAGATTATAGTTTGTTGTTTCTCTCAAACACAAAATCCGAGAGTTTCCTACCTATCACCTCATTGTGGGAATGAAAAAAAAGGAGTTAAAAGTTAAGTTTTTTGAAAATTATGTGCAGCAACACATCTATTTACCGTAACTCAGATGGCTTACCAGATAAGACTTAGAACCACAATTGAATATCATTGTTGACCCTGAGCGTTCGCGTAGCGTCTCGTAGAGAAGTCGAAGAGTCAAAGCAAAAATTAAAAAAATATGAAGTGCATTTTTACCATCCAAAAAATGATATGTTAGATACAGAATTGAATTTCGCTTTTTTTCTGGAGTAGAACAATATAGACTATTCCAGTTTTTCACCCTCAAACCCTTGGCATTTATTGCTTTTGACGGAATTTGAGGGCAATCTGAGTACACATTTAAATAACCCAAACCCAGTTTTAAGTTAGTTAAAGTCATTGCTGGGATTGGGTTGTGGCTGAGTACAAAGAAATCCTGAACCCCTATCTAAAAATACTAGAACCCCAACCAAAAAATACTAGAACCCCTACCCGAAAAATAAATTTTTAATCCTTGTAATGCTTGAAGAATTAGGGTTTTTATTACTTGAGTACAAGCGTAATAAATCCAATAAATTCTATCCTAGAGAGACGCAACATCTGGCTGGGAGACGGCTGCTATAAATCTTATATCGCCAATCACTTAACGCTTCAATACAAAACGAAGCGAAGAGTGAGTGGAGGGATGACATAGCACCATGCCTGAAGTGAATAGAAGTCGCGGCTGTAAGCACAAATTCTACCCAAGAACCGAACGTTGACATACACCAGCCGAACATCAGATATCTATCGTCTGCCTTACTTGAAAACAAGTCGCCCAAACCCAGGCGTTGCAGACAGTGTGGAAGACGTGACTTCAATTCCTGGGCATATAAGAGTAGCAACAACATCTCCCACAGTGGCAGCCAAGTCCACCGACCTTTTGCGAAACTCAATGACATCACCGTCTACACGACTCCTCAACTCCAACGCTACGGAATCGACAACCCAAGCAAAATCCGGTGGTTGCGGCTGCGACAGCCCCAGCAGCGCCACCGTGGAAAGGGACGAAAAGCTCCAAGAACGCATTGCTAAACATCCCTGCTACAGCGAAGACGCTCATCACCACTACGCCCGGATGCACGTTGCAGTTGCTCCCGCTTGCAACATTCAATGCAACTATTGCAACCGTAAATATGACTGCGCTAACGAAAGCCGTCCTGGAGTAGTTAGCGAGTTGCTAACACCAGAAGAAGCCGCACACAAAGCTTTGGTCATTGGCGGTAAGATTCCCCAAATGACAGTTGTGGGAATTGCTGGCCCTGGCGACCCACTGGCGAACCCAGATAAGACTTTCCGCACATTTGAGTTGATTGCAGAGCAAGCACCAGACATCAAGCTCTGCTTATCAACCAATGGTTTAATGCTGCCCGACTACATCGATCGCATTAAACAATTAAATATAGATCACGTTACGATCACCATTAACATGGTAGATCCTGAGATTGGTGCTAAGATTTATCCTTGGGTTCACTACAACCGCAAGCGTTATAGAGGCATTGAAGGCGCAAGAATTCTCCACGAAAGACAGATGGAAGGATTGCAAGCCCTGAAAGATGCTGACATCTTGTGCAAAGTCAACTCGGTGATGATTCCCGGAATTAATGACCATCACTTAGTCGAAGTGAATCGAGTCATTCGTGAAAAAGGTGCATTCTTGCACAACATCATGCCATTGATTTCTGCACCAGAACATGGCACACACTTCGGTTTAACCGGTCAACGCGGCCCCACACCCAAAGAACTCAAAGAAGTTCAAGACAATTGCTCCGGTAACATGAAAATGATGCGTCACTGTCGCCAGTGCCGTGCCGATGCCGTCGGATTGTTGGGAGAAGACCGCAGCCAAGAATTTTCCAAAGAGAAATTTTTGGAAATGGCTCCCGAATATGACATGGAACAACGCGCTACCGTTCACGACGGGATTGAGAAGTTTAAAGAAGAACTTAAAGTAGCCAAAGACAAGGCGCTAGCCGGCAAGAAATTTGCCAACAGTCCGAAAATCCTCGTTGCAGTAGCAACCAAAGGCGGTGGATTGGTTAACCAGCACTTCGGTCATGCCAAAGAATTCCAAATTTACGAAGTGGATGGAAACGATGCTCGCTTTGTCGGTCATCGCAAAATTGACCAATACTGCCAAGGTGGATACGGCGAAGAAGCTTCTTTTGAGTATATTATGAAAGCGATCGCAGATTGCAAAGCAGTTTTAGTCTCCAAGATTGGTAACAGTCCTCAAGAAAAATTGCAAGAAGCTGGAATACAGAGTGTTGAAGCTTACGACGTGATTGAGAAGGTTGCTTTGGAGTTTTACGAGCAATACGTTAAGGAATTGGGAATTAGGGAATAGGGACTGGGGACTGGGGACTGGGAATTAAGGAAGAATTTTCCCAATATCCAATACTCAATACCAATACTCAATACCAATACCCAGTACCCACTCCCCAATACCCACTCCCCACTCCCAAAAAGGACAATAATCATGGCTTACAAAATTACTAGCCAGTGTATTTCCTGCAATCTCTGTCTATCTGTATGTCCCACTGGTGCAATTAAGATAGTCGAAGGACAACACTGGATTGACTCTGAACTTTGTACAAACTGCGTTGGTAGCATTCATACCATACCTCAGTGTAAAGCTGGTTGTCCCACTTGCGACGGTTGCGTTAAGCAGCCTAGCGATTACTGGGAAGGCTGGTTTACCAATTACAACCACGTAGTTGCTAAATTAACAAATAAACAAGATTACTGGGAACGTTGGTTTAACAGCTATTCCCAGAAATACTCCGAACAGTTGCAAAAGCGTCAACCCCAATCAGTGGGAACTGAAGCTTAAGGGACTTCCAAATAAAAAAAACATCCAACTTTTCATGTGGGGTGGGCGACACGAGAACCCGTGACTCAGGGCGGACAATATGTCCACCCCACAAGATTGGATAATTTATTTCTTGGTAATCCCTAAATAATTCGTAATTCATAATTGAAGACAACAATGCAAAATAACTGCATCTATCTCGATAATAATGCCACCACTAAGGTAGACTCAGAAGTTATAGAGGTAATGCTGCCTTACCTCACAGATTATTACGGCAATCCCTCCAGTATGCATACCTTTGGTGGGCAAGTCGGTAAAGCAGTGAGAACCGCAAGAGAACAACTTGCAGCCATCTTGGGAGCCGATGAGTCAGAAATTATCTACACAAGTTGCGGTACTGAGGGAGATAACGCCGCAATTCGAGCCGCACTGTTGGCGCAACCAGAAAAGCGACACATCATCACCACCCAAGTTGAACACCCAGCAGTACTCAATGTCTGCAAACAATTAGAAACCCAAGGTTACACTGTTACCTATCTATCAGTAAATCATCAAGGGCAGTTGGATCTAGATGAACTAGAAGCTTCCTTGACGGGTAACACCGCCTTGGTGACAATTATGTATGCTAATAATGAAACCGGCACGATTTTCCCGATTGAACAAATTGGGTTGCGCGTCAAAGAATATGGTGCTATCTTCCATGTAGATGCGGTGCAAGCAGTGGGAAAAATTCCCTTAAATATGAAGACTAGCACCGTGGATATGTTAACTCTGTCTGGTCACAAGCTGCACGGGCCAAAAGGAATTGGCGCTTTATATATTCGGCGCGGGGTTCGGTTCCGTCCCTTCATTCTTGGGGGACACCAAGAACGCGGACGTCGGGCGGGAACAGAGAATGTTCCAGCAATTATTGCCTTGGGTAAAGCTGCCCAACTGGAACTGTTACACTTAGAAGAAGCGACCAAAAGAGAAATAAAGCTGCGCGATCGCCTCGAACAAACTTTACTCGCTAAAATTCCCGATTGTGTAGTTAACGGTGACGTTACGCAGAGATTGCCCAACACCACCAATATCGGCTTCAAGTATATTGAAGGTGAAGCAATCTTACTATCCTTGAATAAATACGGTATCTGCGCCTCATCCGGTTCTGCTTGCACCTCCGGCTCACTGGAACCTTCCCACGTCCTCCGGGCTATGGGCTTACCCTACACAACTTTGCATGGTTCCATCCGCTTCAGTCTTTGTCGCTACACCACAGAAGCCGAAATCGATCAAGTGATCGAGGTAATGCCCAGTATTGTAGAACGTTTACGCGCCCTCTCACCTTTCAAAAATGATAATGCAGGTTGGCTGCAAGAACAAGAGCAAGCATTAGCGCATCGCTAATTAGGGAATAGGGAGTAAAGAATTTACTACTCCCCACTCCCCCAATCTAAAATCCAAAATCTAAAATCTAAAATTCATTATGTGGGACTACACTGATAAAGTATTAGAACTGTTTTACGATCCCAAAAATCAGGGAGCAATCGAAGAAACCGGCGAAGCTGGGGTTAAGGTTGCAATGGGAGAAATCGGTAGCATTGCTTGCGGCGATGCTCTAAGACTACACCTGAAAGTTGAAGTAGAATCTGATAAGATTCTAGATGCTCGTTTTCAAACCTTTGGTTGTACTAGTGCGATCGCATCTTCTAGCGCATTAACCGAAATGATCAAAGGTTTAACCTTAGATGAAGCCCTGAAAGTGTCCAATAAAGACATTGCAGATTACCTGGGTGGTTTACCAGAAGCTAAAATGCATTGCTCTGTCATGGGACAAGAAGCGCTAGAAGCCGCTATATATAATTATCGTGGCATTCCTCTAGCTACCCATGATGATGATGATGAAGGTGCGTTAATTTGCAGTTGCTTTGGGATCACGGAGTCTAAAATTCGTCGCGTGGTTCTAGAAAATCATCTCACTGGTGCTGAACAAGTAACAAATTATGTGAAAGCTGGTGGCGGATGCGGTTCCTGTCTGGCGAACATTGATGATATAATTAAATCAGTTCAACAGGAATACGCCTCACCTGCTCTCAACGATTACGGCGTAAAAGTTGCCACAGAAATTGTTACCTCCAAGCAGCGATCGCTAACCAACGTCCAAAAGATTGCTCTAATTCAAAAAGTTCTTGATGAAGAAGTCAGACCCGTACTCATCGCTGACGGGGGAGATGTAGAACTCTATGATGTAGAAGGCGATCGCGTGAAAGTTGTGCTGCAAGGTGCTTGCGGTTCCTGTTCTAGTAGTACAGCAACTCTGAAAATTGCGATCGAAGCCAGATTACAAGATCGTGTCAGCAAGAGCCTTGTAGTCGAAGCAGTTTAGGAATTGCTGTAGGACTTAACGTACTCTACAAATACGCCCTAATATGCATTCAGCCAGAAACAGAAAGTAGGATTTGAACCGAATCATTGTCTCCACTCAATGCTTCATACCAATTCGTTAAAAGAAAGTGATAGAT
This sequence comes from Nostoc sp. NOS(2021), assembly GCF_017115025.1. Lineage (GTDB taxonomy): Bacteria > Cyanobacteriota > Cyanobacteriia > Cyanobacteriales > Nostocaceae > Nostoc. The sequence goes on from NZ_JABXKM010000193.1 coordinate 14,313, forward strand.
TCAAATCTAACTTTCCTAATTACGAATTACGTAGACACCTGAAGGATTGCTCCCCCCAAGGTATTACGAATTACGAATTGGTATCAGTCCTACCTTATGACGGCTAACAGCATATAGGCTTCATAGATTAAGCGCCTACTTGCGAATTTCACCATCTAACTCGCTTCAAAGGAACAGAATATGAGTACATTGTACGACAAACTTGGCGGACAACCAGCTATTGAACAAATAGTAGATGAACTCCACAAACGCATTGCGACAGACAGCCTCCTCAATCCCATTTTTGCTGGTACAGATATGCCCAAGCAACGTAATCATCTAGTTGCTTTCTTATCTCAGATATTTGAGGGGCCAAAGCAATACGCCGGTCGTCCAATGGACAAAACCCACGCTGGAATGAATCTACAGCAACCACACTTCGATGCGATCGCCAAGCATCTCGGTGAAGCAATGGCTGTGCGTGGAGAGTCAGCAGAAGACACCAAAGCTGCACTAGAGCGTGTCACAAACATGAAAGGCGCTATTTTGAACAAGTAATAGGACTTATGCATTGATTGTTGACAAATAGCAACATCAAGTCTTATTGAGTTTTTCAAGCTGAAACACATTATGACGTATTTGTAAATTGCGTAATTTTCTTTGTTCTTTGTCAAAACAAATGACAAAGGACAAAGCACAAAAAGAAAAAAATTTAACGAGGAAATAGATGTACCTGCTTTCAATAATTTTAGCTGTGGAGCGATCGCCCCCAGCAGGCATTTATGCCAACGCTACTAACGATGCTCTACACGCGCTCACTACTGTCGCTCAACTGGCGTGAACGCAACTGACAAACGCGCATACCCACCAACCAACCAATTGCAGGATAACACGGATCATGACTGAAGAAAAGATTAGACAGATAGCTTTCTACGGTAAGGGCGGTATCGGTAAATCTACCACCTCTCAAAACACCTTAGCAGCTATGGCAGAAATGGGTCAACGCATCCTCATCGTCGGTTGCGACCCTAAAGCTGACTCCACTCGTTTGATGCTACACAGCAAGGCTCAAACAACCGTTCTTCACCTCGCCGCAGAACGTGGTGCAGTAGAAGATATCGAACTCGAAGAAGTAATGCTAACCGGTTTCCGTGACGTTCGTTGCGTAGAATCTGGTGGGCCAGAACCCGGTGTAGGTTGCGCCGGTCGTGGTATTATCACCGCCATCAACTTCTTAGAAGAAAACGGTGCTTACCAAAACCTAGACTTCGTATCTTACGACGTATTAGGTGACGTTGTGTGTGGTGGTTTCGCAATGCCTATCCGTGAAGGCAAGGCACAAGAAATCTACATCGTAACATCCGGTGAAATGATGGCGATGTACGCTGCTAACAACATCGCTCGTGGTGTTCTTAAGTATGCTCACACCGGTGGCGTGCGTTTGGGTGGTTTGATTTGTAATAGCCGTAACACTGACCGGGAAATCGATCTCATCGAAACCTTGGCAAAACGGTTGAACACCCAAATGATTCACTACGTACCCCGTGACAACATCGTTCAACACGCAGAATTGCGCCGGATGACTGTTAACGAGTACGCACCTGAAAGCAACCAAGCTAACGAATATCGGATTTTGGCTCAGAAAATTATCGACAACAAAAATCTAGCTATTCCTACACCCATCGAAATGGAAGAACTAGAAGAATTGTTGATTGAATTCGGTATCCTCGAAAGCGACGAAAATACTGCAATGCTGGTTGGTAAGAGTGCTGCTGAAGCTCCGGTAGTATAATTCGCTGCTAAGAAATAACGCTTTAGCACAAGGAAAAAGGAAGAGTTTCATATCTTCCCTTTTATCCTCTCCCTTCCATCTCCCCCCTAACCTTAGAGGGGACTCCTAGTCCCCCTATGCCCCGATCCTTACGAGTCACAGAGGCTAAGTATGACACCTCCAGAAAATCAAAACATCATCGAAGAAAGAAAAGAACTAATTAAAGAAGTTCTCAGTGCTTACCCAGAAAAAGCTGCTAAAAAGCGCGAAAAGCATTTAAACGTATACGAAGAAGGTAAGTCCGATTGCGGCGTTAAGTCTAACATCAAATCCCTGCCTGGGGTAATGACCGCTCGTGGTTGTGCTTACGCCGGTTCTAAAGGTGTGGTCTGGGGTCCTATTAAGGACATGATCCACATCAGCCACGGGCCTGTAGGTTGTGGTTACTGGTCTTGGTCTGGTCGTCGTAACTACTACATCGGCACCACAGGTATTGATACCTTTGGTACCATGCACTTCACCTCCGACTTCCAAGAACGAGATATCGTTTTTGGTGGAGACAAGAAACTTACCAAGCTCATCCAAGAACTTGATGTACTTTTCCCCCTCAACCGTGGTGTTTCCATTCAATCTGAATGTCCCATCGGTCTAATTGGGGATGACATCGAAGCTGTTGCTCGGAAGACATCGAAAGAAATTGGCAAGCCAGTTGTACCTGTGCGTTGCGAAGGCTTCCGGGGTGTTTCCCAATCTTTGGGACACCACATTGCTAACGACATGGTTCGTGACTGGGTGTTCACCAGATCCGACCAAGCTAAGAAAGACGGTACACTTCAGTTTGAAGGTACTCCTTATGATGTAGCCATTATTGGTGACTATAACATCGGTGGTGATGCTTGGGCTAGCCGCATCCTGTTAGAAGAACTCGGCTTGCGCGTAGTCGCTCAGTGGTCAGGTGATGGCACCATCAACGAAATGTTGATGACCCCCAATGTGAAGATGAACCTCATCCACTGCTACCGGTCGATGAACTACATCAGCCGTCACATGGAAGAAGCTTACGGTATACCCTGGCTTGAGTATAATTTCTTCGGCCCCACCAAGATTGCTGAATCTTTACGGGAAATTGCTTCTAAGTTTGACGAGACAATCCAAGCAAACGCTGAGAAAGTCATCGCCAAGTATCAGCCCACAATGGATGTGATTCTTGAGAAGTATCGCCCACGTTTAGAAGGTAAGACTGTCGCCATCATGGTTGGTGGTCTACGTCCTCGCCACGTTGTCCCAGCTTTCCAAGACTTGGGTATGAAGATGATAGGTACTGGTTATGAGTTCGCTCATAATGACGACTACAAACGTACCACTGGCTACATCGAAAACGGCACCATCGTTTATGACGACGTTACCGCTTACGAATTCGAGGAATTTATCAAAGCCCTCAAGCCCGACCTCGTAGCCTCTGGTGTGAAAGAGAAGTACGTCTTCCAAAAGATGGGTCTACCTTTCCGTCAAATGCACTCTTGGGATTACTCCGAACCTAGCGATCGCTCTTACAATTGATATAATGCAAGGTTTTTTGGTAGCGGGAAAAAAAAGAGTCTATTTTTAGCCTAAATGCCTGTTGTAGGGTTATCTAGGAACAATCTGTTTTGATGCTTCAGACAGTATAACTCTTATGCAGTCTTGTTTTTAGATTTTGCTTGCATTTTGCTTTAAGAAAAACTGTTAAATTGAAAACTATTTTAATTGACGATTTTTTAGATTAAATAGTGCATAGGGGAATTATTAACTTTCTCCAATGCTTAGGGTTCTACAATTAAACCCCTGATTTCTGGTATGCGCTGAGGTTTACCTAAAATATTCATTGAAGGTAAAGCAGAAACAGTACTATGTAACCCACTACTGAAGCCAGAAATAATTAATTGTCCTCCTGACTGAGCAGCGTAGTGGCGACGAAACTCGCAAATAGACCCTCCTGCTTTGTTTTCGATCAAGCACAACAGAGAAAGACACGGAAACCGATCTGCTCCTTTTTGATCAACACGATATTTCTGAATCTTATCTACAAGGGGGCGAAAAGTTTTCTTAATCAAACTATTGAGACTGTTCCGTTGCTCACCGACATACGTAACCACTTCAAGAGGTTCCCATTTTACCAACCCACAAGCAGCATCAATAATTTCTAGATCGCTGTTAGCTCCCATGTATAAGATAATGCCGTGTTTTCTCACAGTTCCAACTGCATCACAATCTCGATTAATCAGCATAGTGATCGGCGCATCAAAAAAACCTGTGTTCAAGAGTTGCATTGCCTTTATAGCAAGCGCTCTATTATTAACTACAGATGCATAACTACCGAAGTCATCAGGTTCAAAAGGAAGGTTAAGAGTAAAGTTTGCAAGCTTTAAGTCATGTGACATCAGAGACTTTGATTGCTTTGATGCTAATTCACACACCGTCATTGAGATTTGATTGGCATGATAGAGCATGACAGAGGAAGTTTCTCCATAAACTTTCCCGTTCTCAAATAGCCAATCAAATATTTCTGATGTGAGTGCAGCTACTCCTTCAGATAAATATAAGTTTACAAGATTTTCATAATCTGGAGTAATTTCCAGCAGAGGCACTGGAATATTTTGTTGCCACTTTGACCTTCCAAAATTGGGGTCAGCCTGTTTCCGACGTCTTGCTTCTCCCATCTGCGTAACCTCACTGTTCGTTGTAGTAAATTACTTACTTATAACTTCTGTTTATATAGTGTTCCCAGTTGTAAAAAAATGTGAACGAAGAAGGCTAACTAATTGATTGTGTGAGATGTACAAGAAGTATACCGTTGGAGCGAGCGCTTTTAATCGACAACAAAGTAGGTGATCGTGTGATGGAGGAATGAGGGAGATGCAATCGCAACTCTTTGTAGCAATTGTTAAACATTCATTATAAAAATTGCGCGACAGTAATTATTGATACTGTTGCCTATGTCAAAAATCAAGTCAATTATTTTCTCCCTGTCTTGTATTACAATTGTTTTACACCACTTTTCAGGAAAAAGATTTCCCTTGTACTCAAATGCATCTAACTTAAATCCCAAATCAATTAGGCTTCCATTATCTTTTTTTAAATAAAAAGTTGTATTTAATAGGCTGCGATGCTTGATGGTATTCATAAAACCAGATATATATAAAAACTCATCTGACTTATCGAGATTATCAACTGCATGGATTATCTCATCACCATACGTGCGTTTCACAGAATCTAGAGTTAATTCGGCTAACTTAGTCTTTACTTTCTTGATAGTCGCTGTTTCACTACTTAAATGTTTCTCTGAAGGAAGCAGAGGTTTCAAAATTATCACATTAATTATCTGTCCCAAAACATCAGCTAATGAATGGAGATTTAATGCCAGAGATTCGATGTATATTTCAACTTCAATTTGAGTCTTACTAAATTCATTAGAACTTATTTTTAAAGGCTGGTTTCCAGAGGTAGTAAAACGATCTATAAGAAATAAAATACGGTCTATCTTACTTCTAACTGATGCTACATAAACTGCTGCCTCGTCTGTCACATTTTGGGAGCAAATATCCAGTAATTCTTGAGTATTCCAGGTTTTGTTGCTCATGGTTGTTTTGCACAAACTCTCAGTACTGAACTAAACTAACACGTAAACTCAGTAGATAACAAGTCAGTTTAACTCAACCACAAGCTAGGTGAACACAGGATGGGGGATGCGATCGCATTAAGCCGTCCAATTCTCAATTAACAATCCGGGTACTTTGCCCAAATCCCGATGATTGCGTGTTAATAAAACTACTTTACGAGATAGTGTGATCGCTGAATAGCCCGTCGTAGACATCGCAGTAACATTCCCTATCATCCCCCGCAGATAACTTTGCGGACTTAATCGATTACTTTTATACTTCGGCTTCAATACCTTGTTGTGTTGGGGATTCTAAAACTTTTGTCTGCTGCTCTTTGTACTGAATAAGGTGGGGATATTGCTTCTGAAGTTGAATGTAGTAATTGACCAACTTTTGGGGGTTGTGTTCATTCTCCAGAGATATAATATGGCGAATTTTACGTATTTGGCTGATTGCCTGATCACTCTTCGTCATTTTGCGCTCCTATTAACTCTAATGGCGTAACTAGCGTTGGAACGAATAACCCCAGCATAACGTTCAGTCGTCGGATATGCCCAAATTTATTGGCATTTGCCAAGTGACGACAATTCCAAGTTAAGAGAAAATCACATTTATGATAAGAAGCTAGGGCAAGATGTAGTGCATCTCCAAGTGGATCTTTGGGCATCAGTTGTTGCTGAATATACACTTCAACGATTTCAGCGACTACAGATTCAATCGGGACAAATAACAAGCCACTAATCAGTTCTATTGCCTCGCTCTTTCCAGGAAAGTTACCTCGATTGAGTTCATCCAGCACTGCAAGACTAGTTACAAGCACATAGTTGTCACTTGCATAGCTCCACCATTCCCGTGTCCACTCCCGCCGCGCCACCATATCAGGTTCAGTACGTGCCTCGTAATAAAAACTGGGAATGGAGGTTTCAATGTAAACTTTTGTCTTCATTGCGGTAAGGAGTCAGATAAACGAACGGTTTGACCATCTTTGCTAATGTCTGATACTCCATATTACCGTATTCAATTTACCACTCAAGCGATCAGCTTCACTCGACAAAATTTAGGGATTGTATGTGAAATGCATAAGAAGTAGACCGTTAGTGCGATCGCCTTTAGCGATTGTGTATGAGATGCATAAGAAGTAGAATGTTGGTGCGATCGCCCTCACTCGACAATAAACTAGGCGATGTCTGCGACGGGCTATTCGGCGTCGCATTAAACTGTCCAATCCTCAATTAACAATCCGGGTACTTTGCCCAAATCCTGATGATTGCGGATTAATAAAACTAATTTATGAGAAAGTGCGATCGTAGTAACACTAAGCTTCGTTGCACCGCGATGTGAAGCTGTTTTAGACTTAGAAAGATGTTATGCAGTTTATAATCACTATGAGCTATCACGATATTATTACAATTGAGCCTGACAAGCGAGGTGGTAAACCTTGCATTCGACGGATGCGAATTACCGTGTACGATGTTCTCGGCTGGTTGGCATCTGGTATGTCTCATGGGGAGATATTAGACGACTTCCCTGAATTAACAGAAGAAGACATTAGAGCAAGTCTAGAATTCGCTGCTGACCGTGAACATCGTTTAGTTGTATCTCTACAAGACGCTACGCAAACGGTAGGTGGTGTTTGAAGCTGCTTTTTGATCAAAATTTGAGTCGCAAGCTAGTAACTCAATTAGCAGACGTTTTCCCTGATTCCAGTCATGTTCAGTTTCATGGGCTGGAAGTGAAGACTGATACTGCAATATGGGAATTTGCTAAAACCAATGACTTTTGTATCGTAACTCAAGATGTAGACTTTGCGGAAAGAAGCCGTTTGTACGGTTCTCCGCCTAAAGTTGTATGGCTACGCTACGGAAATGCACCAACAAAGCAAGTTGAATCTCTACTTGGTTCTGGCGTGGAGGTAATTCAGAAGCTCTTGAATAATCCAAGTCTGCATTGCCTAGAATTGTACTAAAGCTCTCCTTTTGAGGGATTGTGTGTGAGATGCACAAGAAGTAATATCATGTCCGCTAAATCACTTACGATATGTCATTGCGAGCGCAACGAAGTGAAGCGAAGCAATCGCAAAGGTTTTGGGATTGCTTCACTACGCTAACGCTTCGTTCGCAATGACAAGTGTTTAACCGGACATGATATAACCTGTTTTAGCGATGTCTGCGACGGGCTATTCGGCGTCGCCTTTAGGGATTGTATATGAGATGCACTTATGAGTAGACCGTTTTAGCGATGTCTGCGACGGGCTATTCGGTGTCGGCTTTAAGTATTGTGTGTGAGATGTATAAGAAGTAGAGTGTTGGAGCGATCGCCTTTACTCGACAACACGCCACTGTATATTCATACTGGGTAAAGTTAAGCGATCACCTCTAACTCAGGAATATACTCAGTTTCGTAGTTTTCAATTAAAACACCAATAATATCATGTCCGCTTGATTACTTATTAAACC
>NZ_JABXKM010000106.1 GCF_017115025.1 Nostoc sp. NOS(2021)
CATCCCCCACTCCCCACTCCCCACAACGCATGAGAGAAAAAATCGACGCTTTAACACAAAATCTAGCTCTTACTATCGTTGGCAAAAGCGAGGCAATACGCTTAGTGCTAGTAGCCCTGCTAGGTGGTGGTCATGCCCTCCTAGAAGATGTCCCTGGTGTTGGTAAAACCCTGCTCGCTAAATCCCTAGCTCGTTCAGTCGATGGCAAGTTTCAACGGCTACAATGTACCCCCGATTTACTGCCAACTGACATTACTGGCACCAACATCTGGAACCCAAAAAGCGGCGAATTTACTTTTCTTCCTGGGCCAGTCTTTGCTAATGTGCTGTTAACTGACGAAATCAACCGCGCTACACCCCGCACTCAGTCAGCTTTACTGGAAGTTATGGAAGAACATCAGGTAACAGTCGATGGTGTCTCTCGCGCAGTTCCCCAGCCGTTTTTTGTCATTGCCACTCAAAACCCTATCGAGTATCAAGGTACTTTTCCCCTGCCGGAAGCGCAAATGGATCGGTTTATGTTATCGCTGAGTTTGGGCTATCCTTCGGAGGCAGAAGAACTCCTGATGCTGCAAAACCTCCAAAATGGTGTGAAGGTTGCTGATTTGCAGCCTTGTATTACCTTGGCAGAAGTACAGGAATTGCGTTACCTCTGCTCTCAAGTAAAAGTGGCAACTTCCTTGCAACAGTACATCCTTGAGTTGGTGCGGGCAACACGGCAAGATGAGGAAATCGCCCTTGGTGTCAGTCCGCGTGGTACATTAGCATTACAACGGGCTGCCAAAGCGCTAGCTTTTCTATTAGGGCGTGATTATGCTATTCCCGATGATGTGAAATTTCTCGTCCCTCACGTTCTTTGCCATCGCCTTATTCCTAGAGGGGGACGCAATGCTAGAACTGTTGTTGAGCGATTATTGCGATCGGTTTCTATTCCTTAATGTCAGAGTGAATCTAAACTTTAGATTCTTTATCCTGCTTCAATTTGTGCGTGTTAAAGTGAGTTCGATGTCTCTCAAATTTTGTGCTTGTTCTCTTAGTCATGTTCTACTTTATTAAGTACATTCATTCACAAAATGTACACTATTTGGAAATGTCATAAATGACCGACAAGAGCCATGTTAACACTGAGCTAATACAGGGTCAGGTGATATTTTTCTACCAGTGTAGACAATATTGAACGGGCAAGAGAGCCACTATAGTTCCTGTCAGTCAACCATTTTTTACCTTTATCTGAGATGACACAGTTGCCACTTAATGGACTCTTGTCGTTGATAACTTTCAATAATGCCAAATCTGATAATTCTCTCACTACCTGCGAAATATATTCATGATCAGCTAGTGGTTCACCTGTTAACATCATTAAGCGGTCGAGCTTGTACCAGTGAACTCCTTCATCACCTTTTAGATCAAGAAGTTCAAGAATGAGAGCATAATCCTTTTCCATAGATTCTAATGAAGTAGACAACAGATGAAAGCGATCGAAGTTACCGGCAGGATTGACTCTCAAGGAAACCTAGTTTTAGATGAGCCGATTCAGGGAAGCACTTATCCTCATCAGGTTCGGGTAATTGTGTTGGTTCCAGAACCAGCAGAAGCAGAAGAGGTTGACCCTGATGATACACCCATTGAGGAGATTAAAGCTAGCTTGAGAAGAGCCTTGCAGCAAGCAAAAGCTGGTCAACGCCTACCATTATCCGAAATGTGGGAGGGAATCGATGCCGAATGAACAGCCATTGGTATTAATCGATTTAACTCCTGAATATAAACAAAACTTGCGCGACCTTTCTAAGAGATTTCGCAATATTCGCTCTGATGTTCAAGCGATTATTGAGCAATTACAACATTGGTGTAAATGAAATCCGAGATATTGTGGCTAATTTTTCTGGTGAGTCAGGTTAAACCAATTCGCAATGACGCTCGCGGACTCGCTACCGCTACGAAGAGAGCAATTACGTTTTGTGACGGGGATTTAGCTTAGGCTTCAATTCGCACTGCTTAAGAAGCTCTTTACTTAAACCCCCAAACTTTTGTTAAAGCTGCCAGAATACTTTTCCTTGTCTAGTCAGTGGTACGCTGAATAGACATTTATATTACTGTTGTGGATATGAAAGATGCGTTGCTTGCCAAAACTACTTACGCAAAATCTGAAACACTGCCAATACTCCGTAAGTCTTATGATTAGCACAAGCGCCACTTTTAAATATCTGGGAATGTGAGGAATGTCAATTTTTGTTAAGCGCAAAATCCGCGATGCCTACGGCGGGCTACGCCAACGCCAAGGGCTACAGCAAACAGCCGAACGTGAATTCAAACGCCAATTTTTCGGTTTACTCCTGGTAATTGTTACATGGAGCCTAGCTATGGGCTGGCTTCTAGCCTTAGCAACTAACGCCCAAAGTGCTACTCCCTCCGCCGAAATTGGCACTGTTGACATAGTGCCTGCACAGTACCAACTAGGGCAAGAACTGTATTTAGAAAACTGCTCCACATGCCACATCGGCTTACCACCAGCAGTTTTGCCCACTCAAACTTGGAAAAATCTTTTGCAAGACTCGCAGCACTACGGCGCACAACTCAAGCCTTTAGTCGATCCGCCACGCATCTTGGTGTGGAAATATCTTTCGACTTTCTCCCGTGTGCAGTTAGACGATGAAGAAACACCCTATCGCCTCAACAACTCGCGTTATTTCAAAGCTTTGCATCCAGGAGTTAAGTTACCACGTCCCGTCCAGCTTGGCAGTTGTGTCAGCTGTCATCCCAGTGCTAGTGATTACAATTTCCGCCGTCTGACAGCAGAGTGGAAGTGAAGAGTTAGAAGTTAGGAGTGAGAAGTTAGGAGTTATTGGCAAATACTTTTTCCACGCCACAGATTATCGATGAAGTTAAAAAAGTAAAACTACCGTCCCACAAAGGTTTCAACGATAGCGATCGCATTGTGAAAAAAATCGATAAAGTCGATCTCAGAGAAAATCAAGCTTTTTGTAACCCACGGAGGTGAGTAAAGCCTCGTGTAGACGAGGTTTCTAACCGCCCTATTAACGTTAAGTTGACACGCATGGCATTGCCGTGCCCCTACCAACGTATTTGTATCATTATTATTAAAGTGAAACGGTATTAGGAATTGAAAAATTCATAACTCCTAACTCCTAACTCCTAACTCTATTCTCCCACTCCCCCTCTGGCCTCATCTGGGGGCAAAATGATACTATGAAGAAGGAGTAAATATAAGATAAGAGTTAAAACCAATCATTTAAGAAACTGATTACCTAGTTTATCTCCTGTTTTTGAGTTAATTCTCATTTCACACCCATCCACAACCAAGACGGTTGGGTTGGGTTAAATGTTTATAATCAATGCCGAACCTTTAATTCCCATCCCCCTTGATTCAGTTCTATAATCTGCCATGCTAAAACTTTTGTTGGGCGACCCCAACGCTCGTAAGCTTAAAAAATACCAACCCTCTGTTACTGAAATTAACCTTTTAGAGGAAGAAATTAAGGTTCTTTCCGATGATGAGTTAAAAGGTAAAACCGCCGAATTTAAACAACGGGTTGCCAAAGGCGAAACTCTGGATGACCTATTGCCAGAAGCTTACGCCGTTGTCCGGGAAGCAGGACGGCGAGTCTTAGGCTTGCGGCACTTTGATGTTCAACTCCTTGGCGGGATCATTTTGCATATAGGGCAAATTGCCGAAATGAAAACCGGCGAGGGTAAAACATTAGTCGCCACCTTGCCGAGTTATCTGAATGCCCTCACTGGTAAAGGTGTACACGTCATCACCGTGAACGATTACCTGGCTCGTCGGGATGCGGAATGGATGGGGCAGGTGCATCGATTCTTGGGGCTGAGTGTGGGGCTAATCCAGGCAAGCATGACTCCCAGCGAACGCCAGAAAAATTACGACTGCGATATTACCTATGTCACCAATAGTGAGATCGGGTTTGACTACCTGCGGGATAATATGGCGACATCAATGGCAGATGTGGTGCAACGCCCGTTCAATTATTGTGTGATTGACGAGGTAGACTCGATTTTAATTGATGAAGCGCGGACACCACTGATTATTTCTGGGCAGGTGGAAAGACCTACAGAGAAGTATCTGCAAGCTGCTGAAATCGCCTTCACACTCAAAAAAGACGAGCATTACGATGTGGATGAAAAAGCTCGTAACGTCCTATTGACAGATGAAGGCTTTGCTGAATCGGAAAATCTTTTGGGAGTCACAGATTTATTTGACCCGGAAGATCCTTGGGCGCACTTCGTTTTCAATGCGATTAAAGCCAAAGAACTTTTTCTCAAGGACGTAAATTACATCGTCCGCAATGGGGAAGTGGTAATTGTGGATGAATTTACCGGTCGGGTGCTACCCGGACGGCGTTGGAGTGATGGACTACACCAGGCTATTGAAGCCAAAGAACACGAAGAAATTCAGCCAGAAACTCAAACTCTAGCGACAATTACTTATCAAAATATGTTTTTGCTGTATCCAAAACTGGGTGGAATGACCGGAACGGCAAAAACGGAAGAACCAGAATTTGAAAAAATTTACAAACTGGAAGTCGCGGTAATTCCCACCAATCAAGCCAGAAGACGCGAAGACTTGTCTGATATGGTCTTTAAGACAGAACCGGGCAAGTGGGGTGCGATCGCCAAAGAATGTGCCGAAATGCACGAACTCGGCAGACCTGTATTAGTAGGAACCACTAGTGTAGAAAAATCCGAACTTCTCAGCCGACTGCTGAAGCAGCTGGAGATTCCCCACGAATTACTCAACGCGCGACCGGAAAACGTCGAGCGTGAAGCGGAAATCGTCGCCCAAGCCGGACGCAAAGGTGCTGTTACCATTGCTACTAATATGGCTGGTAGAGGTACTGATATTATCCTGGGTGGTAACTCCGAATACATGGCGCGTTTGAAGCTGCGGGAATACTTCATGCCCCGAATCGTCATGCCAGAAGATGAAGACAGCTTTGGCGTGCAAAGACCAGCCGGATTACCAACAGGACACGGGAGTGGTCAAGGTTTTGCCCCTGGTAAAAAAGTCAAAACTTGGCGGGCTTCGCCAGAAATTTTCCCCACCCAGTTGACAAAAGAAACAGAAAAACTGCTTAAAGAAGCAGTAGAAATTGCGGTGCGTGAATATGGCGATCGCAGTTTACCGGAATTGGAAGCAGAAGACAAGGTAGCGATCGCCGCAGAAAAAGCTCCCATCGACGACCCCGTGATTCAGAAATTGCGGTCAGCATATAACCGGATTAAGCAGGAATACGAGCAATTTACTACCCGCGAACATAATGAGGTAGTGGAAATCGGTGGTTTGCACGTAATTGGTACAGAACGCCATGAATCGCGGCGGATTGACAACCAGTTGCGCGGACGTGCAGGACGACAAGGCGACCCTGGAACAACCAGATTCTTCCTCAGTTTAGAAGATAACCTACTGCGGATTTTTGGTGGCGAGCGGGTTGCTGGGTTAATGAATGCCTTCCAAGTGGAAGAAGATATGCCCATCGAATCTGGGATGCTTACCCGTAGTTTGGAAGGCGCACAGAAAAAAGTTGAAACCTACTACTACGATATTCGGAAGCAGGTGTTTGAGTATGACGAGGTGATGAATAATCAACGTCGTGCTATTTATGCCGAACGCCGCCGAGTGCTAGAAGGTCAAGATTTGAAAGAACAGGTAATTAAGTACGCTGAAAAAACGATGGATGACATCGTTGACTACTATATCAACGTAGACTTGCCTTCGGAAGAGTGGGAGTTAGAAAAGTTGGTTGAGAAAGTCAAAGAATTCGTCTATCTGCTAGCGGATTTGCAGCCAAATCAATTAGAGGATATGTCGGTTACTGAGATTAAAGCCTTCCTCCATGAACAGGTGCGAATTGCTTACGACCTCAAAGAAGCGCAGATTGACCAAGTTCAACCCGGACTGATGCGCCAAGCTGAACGCTTTTTTATCTTGCAACGCATTGATACCCTGTGGCGGGAACACTTGCAACAAATGGATGCTTTGCGCGAATCGGTAGGATTACGCGGTTACGGGCAAAAAGACCCGTTGATTGAGTATAAGAGTGAGGGTTACGAACTCTTCTTGGATATGATGGTTAACATTCGCCGAGATGTGGTGTACTCATTGTTCATGTTCCAGCCACAGCCGCAGCAGATGATGCAGCCTTCGTCTGAGATGGTGTAAGTAGAGAATATCTCATGCAGAGACGCAGAGGCGCAGAGGCGTTTTTGCGTCTTTGTGTTTTAAGGCATCTCTCAAAAATATTTTGGTTTCAGGAGTTTGCTGAAATGGGTAAGCTGGTACTGCCAAATCTTCAAGGTAAGCAAATGGGGCAAGTAATAGTTACCCTCACTGTCACGAATCGAATTGATCAAGTTTTGGCACAGCGAGGCTTTATTTCTTCGGGGGAAGTTCGTTCTTATATTCTGGATAATGTTTTAGTTGATACGGGTGCAACTTTGCTGTGTTTACCTGCTAGCATTATTAGTCAACTAGGTTTAGTCCAAGGTGGAGAAGCCCAGGTAGAGACTGCTGCTGGAGTGCAGCAGGGGCGAATTTTCCGAGATGTTGAACTTAGTATTGCAGAGCGTCAAGGAACCTTTGATTGTTTGGAACTCACAGAAGTACCATATGCCCTTTTGGGTGTAACACCAATGGAAGTTTTAGGGTTAGAACCAGACCTTAAAAATCGGAAGTTGCGGGTTTTACCGATGAATTCTGAGCAAACTTATCTGAGTGTATTGTAAACAGTCGTATATTTGATGCTACAAGTAAAACGTTGTTTTTGGTTATGAGTCAATTTGTGAGTTCAATTAACCTACAATTATCTCCCGATTCCATAAGTCAAGGTGAGCAGGCTATTCGTCAGGAAATTGCCTTGCAGTTATACGACCAAAATATTTTTACTTTTGGTCAAGCACGCCGCTTGGCTAATCTATCTGTATGGGAATTTCAGCAACTTTTAGGGCAACAAAAAATTCCACGCCATTATACTGAAATGGATTTAGCAGATGATATTGAGCCAATTAAAACAGGTTCTTGGTAGTTGTGACAGTGAGGGTGCGGAATGTGGGTTGTACTATTTGACCGATATTTTGTTGATGTGTGACAGTTGGGGTGCGGAATGTGGGATGGAATGCCTACTATGTAGTTATCACAAGACCTACAGGGAGATAATTAATAGCAAGGCAAGCCAACGCTAGTACTGCGCTATGTGTCGCTCTATTGTAGAGTGGGTATATTGCCCGCCCAGCCAATGCAAGTCTGATGTTAAACAGCTTAATTATTGCTTTTCTTGACCAAGAAACAGCCATAATTGATCATGCGATCGCCAATCTTAGCGAACAAATAAAAAAAACTAGAGGAATATCGCACAGCTTTAATTTCCGAGTATCCCTCATTGCTCTAACATCTACAATGTGAAATATTTATTTATCCAAATTTGCCGCTGACATAATCTCGCGTCTCTTCCTGCTGAGGATTGTTGAAAATTACTTCTGTTAAGTCGTACTCTACCATGTACCCGTTACGACCTCCTGTGTCTGAAGTCCGAACATTAAAAAAGGCTGTCTTATCAGAAACCCGCGCTGCTTGCTGCATATTATGGGTGACAATGACGATAGTATATTGCTCTTTAAGTTCGTGAATCAGTTCTTCAACCCGCAAGGTAGAAATGGGGTCAAGAGCGGAGCAAGGTTCATCCATCAGTATAATTTCAGGTTGTACTGCGATCGCTCGAGCAATACATAACCGCTGTTGTTGTCCACCGGATAAAGACGAGCCACTTTGCCGTAGTTTATCTTTGACTTCATCCCACAAAGCCGCTTTTCTGAGACTGCTTTCTACCAATTCATCCAAATTACCTTTGTAGCCGTTGATTTTGGCTCCAAAAGTAATATTGTCATAAATTGATTTGGGAAATGGGTTTGGTCTTTGAAACACCATCCCAATTCTCCGACGCACTTCTACAGGGTCGATGTCGGATGCATACAAGTTTTTATCGTAAAAAAGTATTTTACCTTCTGCCCGAAATGACTCAATCAGGTCATTGAGGCGATTATAGCATCGCAGTAACGTGCTTTTACCACAACCAGAAGGGCCGATAAAGGCTGTTACCTGATTTTTTG
The DNA here is from genome assembly GCF_017115025.1 of Nostoc sp. NOS(2021). Taxonomy (GTDB): domain Bacteria; phylum Cyanobacteriota; class Cyanobacteriia; order Cyanobacteriales; family Nostocaceae; genus Nostoc. The sequence goes on from NZ_JABXKM010000106.1 coordinate 8,140, forward strand.
GTATATCTAGCCAAATATTCTGTAAGGCTAAAAACTTGCCGTAGTAAACGTTGAGGTTTTCGGTGCGTAAAACGGTTTGAGTGTCATTCACTGTGCTAATCTTAGTAGCCATAAATTAAGTCTAGTGTTAGTTTTAGCGATGGGGTTATGCACTGTGGATGGTATGTTTACTAAGCTTTTTGACGAGTTGCCCAGCGAGCGATGATACTTGTGATTAGAACCATCAATACCAAAATCAAAGATGCTGCCCAAGCTAGTGATTGCCAATTTTTAAACGGAGAAATAGCATATTTGTAAACCAAAACAGCAAGGGAAGCTGTTGGTTGGAATAAGCTATCGGGCCAAAAGTTAGAAAACAAAGCGGTAAACAGTAAAGGTGCGGTTTCTCCAGATGCTCTGGCGATCGCTAGCGTTGCCCCAGTTACAATTGCTGGTAAAGCTGCTGGTAAGACTACTTGACTCACTGTTTGAAAGTTAGTCGCTCCTAACCCTGCCGATGCTTGTCGCAAATCTTGCGATACTAACTGCAAGGCTTCATCAGTAGTTCGCAGAATAATTGGCAACATCAAAATTGCCAGTGCAAACCCTCCACCGAGAGCGGAATATGATCCTAAGTTCAACTTTACCAGTGTCAAAACTACAATGCCATAGGCAAATACCCCAGCAATAATTGAGGGGACTCCACTAAGGACGTTAGCCGCAAAACGCACCCATCTGGCTACATTAGACGAACTAAATTCTGTGATGTAAATTGCCCCCAAAACTCCAAACGGGATGCTAATCAAGGCAGCAATTCCTACCATCAGCAGCGTGCCTAAGATTGCATTACCAAAGCCTCCTCCCTTTTGTAGAGCTTTGGGTGGCAGTTCAACAAACACGGCCAGATTCAGACTGCTAAAGCCTTTAATAATCACGTAAGAGAGTACTGCTAATAAAGGTAAAAGTGCCAATACTCCGCAGGTAAATGCGACTACGGTCATCACCGTATTAAACAGTGTCCTACCAGACGTGGGGGAGCGAGTTAAACTGCGCTCTGGAAAATTAGAAGTCATAATTTAACCCAAAACTAAGCTATATTCGCTTGACTCTCAGAACGATCAACTCGGCTAGAATATTGACTACCAGTGTCAAGAAAAATAGAACTAAAGCAGCATACATTAAAGCCGCAACTTGCAAACCACTAGCTTCTGAGAATTGATTTGCCAGTAGAGAAGAAATCGTATTGGCTGGTGCTAACAGAGAAATACTGATGTTGTTGGAATTGCCAATTAACATCGTTACAGCCATTGTTTCTCCCATTGCCCGGCCCAGTCCCAGCATCACAGCACTAACTATGCCCGAAAAAGCTGCTGGGATGAGAACTTGCAAAATCGTTTCCCAGCGCGTTGCTCCTAGTCCTATAGAGGCTTGGCGCAAGCTGGGGGGTATAGAAATCAAGGCATCGCGGGATAAGGCGGTGATGATGGGCAAAGTCATAATCGCTAATATAACTCCCGCCGGCAACATTCCTGGCCCTGTAGGAGAAGTGCTAAAAAATGGCAGCCAGCCAAAGTAACTATTGAGCCATTTTCCCAAACTGGTTAATATTGGCACTAAAACAAAAATACCCCACACCCCATAGACAACGCTGGGAATAGCTGCCAGCAGTTCTACTGCGAAAACCAGTACCAGCCTCAGTTTAGAGGGCAAAAAATCCTCGCTCAGTACAACAGCGGTACCAACCCCAATTGGTACTGCTATCAGCAGACCAATAAAAGAACTCAAGAGAGTTCCATAAATTTGAGGTAGCACCCCGTAGCTATCATTAACTGGGTTCCAAGTGGTGTTGGCTAAAAAGCTAACACCAAACTTTTGAATGGCAGGCCAAGCGCCAATTGCAACCTGTGACCCAATCCATAATAAAGTGGCAGCAACCCCAAAGGCGAAAATTTTAGTCAGCCAAATAAAACCCCGATCTAGGGACTTTTCTACGTCAGAGCGATTTTTCATCGCTGATGACAGATTTTGAGAATTTGTAGTCATGAATACCGACTTTAACAATTAAATCAGACAAAAATGTGTGAGGCAACCAGATTAGTCAAATTGTCGTTTCATCATCTATTTAAACTGATACATTAGTAACTCCGTGTTCCCAGTTACTAATGTCCATAAAACGACCAGTTCATTAATTATTGATTAGGGATATTTGATGCTTATTTGCTAGCGCTACTACTAGTGCCAACAGAGATTTTGTACTCTGGACTGATTTGGTCAGCAGCAGCAGCTACCTTGGTGATTACATTTTGGGGTAGAGGAACATACCCTAGTGCAGTAGCCTGCTTTTGACCTTCAGTTAAAGCGTATTCGATCGCGGCTTCAATTGCCTTAGCTTTTCCCGCATTGGGATATTTCTTGTAAGCCAAAATCCAGGTGTAAGTGACTATGGGATAGGAATCAGCCCCTTCTGGATCGGAAATGAAGACGCGGAGATCTGGCGGTAGAGCTACTGATTCCAGAGTTTTAGAGGCTGACTCTTCACTAGCTACAATAAACTTACCGCCTTTGTTTTCCAAAGCAGCAAACTTGAGACTGTTTTGTTTGGCATAGCCGTACTCGACATAACCAATAGAACCTTGAGTTTGTTGGATTTGAGCGGTTACACCCTCGTTACCCTTAGCACCTACTCCCGTAGGCCAGTTGACAGTTTTGCCTTCGCCAACTTTACTCTTCCACTCCGGGCTAATAGCGCTGAGGTGTTTTGTAAATACACCCGTGGTTCCGCTACCATCAGAACGATAAACAACTGTAATCGCATCTTTAGGAAGCTTTGCACCTGGGTTAGCCTTGGCAATTTGGGGATCATCCCAAGACTTGATTTTGCCCAGTAGAATGTCCGCGTAAACGACCCGTGGTAGCTTGAGTTCTGGGACATCTGGCAAGTTGTAAGCCAGCACGATACTACCAGCAGTCACAGGCAGTAAAATAACGCCCTTATCCGGTGGCACTTTCTGGATTTCTTCATCCTTCATCGCAACATCGCTGGCACCAAAGTCTACAGTACCTTTGATAAATTGCTCAACTCCAGCACCGCTACCAACTGATGCATAGTCAACTTGGAGATTTGGATATTTTTTGTTTAAATCCGTGAACCAGGTGTCATACAGTGGTGCCGGAAAAGACGCACCAGCCCCGGTTAACTTTACGGTTCCGCCAAGGTCTAATTTAGCTGGGCTAGAGGCAGTAGTATCTGTAGCAGTGCCAGAAGGCGTATCCTTGGTGGCTGTACTATCTGGGGTTTGCTGTCCGCCACAAGCTGCGAGGCTGATTGTCAGTGCTAACACTGAAATTGAACCTGTGAGGCGATGAGTTTTTATTACACTAAGACGTGAGAGCATCGCTATCAATTTTTTAGTAATTTTCCAGGTGAGCGTTTCTAAGATACCCCTAAAGGACAACGATCCAGATTAACAATAGGTTAATAAAGCAAAAAAATGCTTGTTTTTTTTGATGAAGAGCAAACCCTTATTTCTAGTTTTGCTTGATAAATTTTATACTTTCATCTGGATTGAAGTTATAAATAGTACCACAACAAGATGCTTGCACGTATGTACAAAACTTTATTCTTAGTGTAGTTTCGTTGCTCAAGTCATCAAAAAAGTATGTCAATAGATGAGAAAGCGTGGTAAAATTAAAGGCTTATAAATTTGGGAGCTTATGGAAGACTGTTTCTGCTTACCACCCGAAGCACACCTGAAGCAAATAACTAAACAATCGCATCTAGGCAGTGAAATTATTGTTATAGAAAGCAGCGGAAGAGAAATAGGAAATTGCTTATTTATGGAGAAGAAGCGGAGCGATCGCTTAAAAAAAGTGAATTAAGGAAATATTTTAAGCACTTTATAGCCAATGTAGGCAATGCTCTGAAAAATTAGTACAAATACTAAGCTCAATGATATTGATTTTACCATATTTTAGGTCACATACCAGAATCAGAACACACCTCAGTCAATAAAATCAGACAATAGACACCTAAGCCGCAATTCGCAGAACTGAAAAATGACATACCAAAAAGGCAAAAGAAAATATGCTAGTTCTTAAGATGTCAGCACAAATTTCATTTCAATATTAATGAATATACTGGTTGCTGTTGGTTTTTCCTTTTGCTTTTCCTTGGTTGCCTGATAAATGTTTGCTGCTTCTAATCAATTATTATGGTCTATGATTGGCTTACTCCTAACAATGGGTGGCACTTTCCTAGAAGCTTATGGCATCACCTTACCTTGGAGTTGGAGTAAGCACGGAATTCAGACTTTTTCTTTAGGAGTCAGTTTTCAAATTGGCGCAGTGCTGCTGGTGGGTTGTTTAGGGGGCAAAAATGCCGGTGCGCTCTCGCAAATTGCCTATTTAGTCATGGGATTAACCTTATTACCTGTATTTGCCGATGGTGGCGGTATTGGTTATGTTAAGCTATCTCAGTTTGGCTATCTACTAGGCTTTATTCCTGGAGCTTGGATTTGTGGATTGTTCGCTTTTAAAGCTAGACCTCGACTAGAAACTCTCGCCTTTAGTTGCATCTGTGGCTTGTTAACTCTCCACATATGCGGTATTACTTATTTGATTATTAGCTATATTTTTCAGTGGAAAGGCACAGAAAACCTACCCTTAATGCAAGCAATCCTCAGATACTCCTGGTTTGCACTACCAGGGCAACTAACTGTGGTCTGTGCAGTTACTGTAATAGCATATGTATTGCGTCACTTAATGTTTTATTAGTTCATTGTCCTTTGTCATTTGTCAAAAGCTCATGACCAATGACCAAGACCAATGACCAATGACCAATGACCAAGACCAATGACCAATGACCAATGACCAATGACCAATGACCAATTCGCCATGCGTTTAAAAAATCGCCTTTTCTGGATTGCTGCCTTCATAGCTTTTTTCTTAGACCAAATAACAAAATACTGGGTGGTGCAAACCTTTAGCTTGGGGCAGACACTACCACTATTACCTGGGATATTTCACTTCACCTATGTCACTAATACTGGTGCCGCTTTTAGTCTGTTAAGTGGGAAAGTAGAGTGGTTGCGCTGGCTATCTTTAGGAGTGAGTTTAGTATTGATAGCGTTGGCGTTGTTTGGGCCAACGTTAAGTTTGTGGGATCAGTTGGGCTATGGCTTGATTTTAGGTGGAGCTATGGGCAATGGTATTGATCGCTTTATTTTAGGCTATGTCGTTGATTTTCTTGATTTTCGCCTGATTAACTTTGCTGTATTTAATGTGGCAGATTCATTTATTAGTATCGGTATTGTTTGCCTGTTAATTGCTTCCTTTCAAAAAACACCGACTTCAACTGGCAGGTCGCATTGATTCTGAATACAGAATACAGAATTCAGAATTCAGAATCAATTAGTGGGGGGTCTGAATCCCCCACTGTAAACCACCAAATTTTCTTGTTTTGTATGGTGTTTCACCGTTTATTCAGACGCGACGCTCGAATACTCGCTACCGCTGCGCTATCCGCCAGTTACACAGAATTCAATTCTGAATTCTGACGAGTGACGCCTTTATTCTGATTGTTAAACTATTAAGCCTGGGATGATTAATCCCAGGCTATTGATTGCTGAAACCCTTGCTCAGTCATATATTGCGAAGACTTGATTTATACGGTTCGAGCAATTTTTATTTTTCATCTTAACACCAGTTCGCATAACTGGTGCAAGAGGTCAAGATGCACCGGCGATCGCTGATGGCAAACTACTGTTGAGATTATGCCTCAGCTTTTAATTTAATTACCTGTGCTGCCAGGAGTTTTTGGCGAACTAGAGCCTGGAGTACTGGGAGAGCTACCGGGTTCGATACTGCTACCAGGAGTGCCAGGAGTTCCAGGTTGTTCAGGTGAGGTTGAGCTTCCTGGTTCGGTAGTGCTGCTAGGAGCGCCAGGTTGTTCAGGTGAGGTTGAGCTTCCTGGTGCTGGAGTTAAGTTGCTAGGAGCGCCAGGTTCAGGTGAGGTTGAGCTTCCTGGTGCTGGAGTTAAGTTGCTAGGAGCGCCAGGTTCAGGGGGGGTAACGCCTCCTGGTGCTGGAGTTAAGTTGTGAGGAGCACCAGGTTCAGGTGGGGTAACGCTTCCTGGTGCTGGAGTGCTTTCGGGAGTGCCAGATCCAGGTGGGGTAACGCTTCCTGGTGCTGGAGTGCTTTCGGGAGTGGTGGTGCTGCTATTGGGCGTGCTTTCTGCTGGTACCGTAGTGCTACTAGGAGCGCTAGGGGTGGCTGCTGTGCCGCCGGAACAGCGAGAGTTGAGCGGAAAATACTCGCACAGAATTTTCATCCCTTCTGGCGACATCTTGATTTCCGTTGGTGCACTAGTGGAGTCGCTACTGGATTGGGCTATGGGGGATTTACTGGATTGACCTACAGCAATGTTAGCGGTGAGCGCCAAAGATAGAGCTGTACCAATCATGGTCAGAGATTTTCCGATCATTCTAAAATTAACCTCAACGGAACACTCGCCCCATTAAAACAGACAATTAGATTTAGAAAATCTTCCTAAATGAAGATATTTAGGTTTGTTTCAGAATATGCGGATATGTAAAATTGGTAAAAATTAAATATGTTGTTTATTGATAATTAGTGTTTAAAAGTACAAAAGCAAAAATTATGGTTGTAGTTATTGAACTAGTAATAGTAGATAAAATCAGCCTTTGAGAATGGATAAAAAATTTGTGTCTCTGTAAATTAGGTGACTAAAATCACAAATTGGTTCTAGTTATAATTTAATTTTAAGTATAAATTGGAGCAAAAAATTCCGTATAGCCAATTTATGCTTTGGCTTATGAGTAAAATGATGAAAGACTAACATCTAAATTGATTGTAATTCGCCCGATTCTTCACTAAAAACTGTGATGTGAATAGCCGATGAGTTCTCCCCAACCCCCTCACAAGCCACAAACGTTACTAGGTCAACTGACTCAAGCAGTACATACGATTCAAGCTAGGGTCGATTTTTCCAAATTGGCGCTCAAGCCTAATGCCAAAGTACCGGAACTTTGGGTGCAGGATGCGGGGGCGGATAAAGCAGAGGTATATCCACTGTTGGGCGATCGCTATATTCTAGGTCGTAGCTCTAAATCCAGCGATATCGTCATCCGTAACCCTGTTGTCAGCCAAATTCACCTGTCGCTATCGCGGAATTCTACTCAACGCACACCAGTTTTCGTGATCAAAGACGAAAACTCCACCAATGGCATTTATCGGGGCAAGCGTCGTGTTAGTTCCCTGGAACTGCGTCACGGCGATATTCTCACTCTGGGGCCGCCAGAACTCGCCGCTTCTGTGCGGTTGCAATACGTCGATCCACCAGCCTGGTATGTGAAAGCTGCAAGTTGGACAGCTTATGGGGTTGGTGGTGCCAGTGCGCTGTTAGCGTTAGTGATTGGCGTCGAATGGCTGAAATTTACAGTTAAACCTCTACCTACAGCTACACGCGCTCCAGTGGTTGTTTATGCTCGTGATGGAGCCACTCCCCTGAGAGAGCCTCGGACTACCTCTCATGTAGACATGAAGCGTTTAGAGGAATTTGGCCCTTATTTGCCTGCTGCGGTGGTGGCTTCCGAGGATAGTCGTTATTACTGGCACTTTGGGGTTGACCCTCTAGGGATTTTACGAGCGGTGTTGATCAATAGCCGCAGCGGAGATGTGCAACAAGGAGCCAGCACTGTTACCCAGCAAGTTGCCCGCAGTTTGTTCCGCGAGTATGTAGGTAGACAAGATACCCTTGGACGCAAATTGCGGGAGGCAATTGTCGCCCTGAAGCTAGAAACGTTTTACAGCAAAGATGATATTTTGCTGATGTACTTAAATCGGGTTTTTTTGGGGGGAGATACCTCTGGCTTTGAGGATGCATCCCGATATTACTTTGAGAAGTCGGCTAAAGAATTAACTTTGGCAGAAGCAGCAACATTGGTAGGAATTCTACCAGCCCCCAACGGCTTCGATTTTTGTGGGGATAGTCACAATAAGCTAGAAGCTGCTGAATACCGCAATCGCGTGATTAAGCGATTGCTAGAGATGGGCAAAATTAAACCTGAGGATGCGAACCGAGCCAGACGCTCCACCGTCCAAGTTAGCCCTAAAGTCTGCGAACAGCAAGCTAAGACGATCGCTCCTTATTTTTACAGTTACGTCTTCTCTGAACTGGAATCAATTTTGGGGCAGGGAGCCGCAAGAGAAGGAAACTATATTATTGAAACCCAGCTTGATCCAGCGTACCAGACTCAGGCAGAAGCAGCGTTGCGGAATTCAGTCAATAACGGTGGCACAAATTTTAATTATTCTCAAGGGGCGTTAGTCACCCTTGACTCCAGCACTGGTAGCATCCTGGCAATGGTGGGCGGCACTGATTACAAAAAAAGTCAGTTCAATCGTGCTGTCCAAGCCAAAAGACAACCAGGTTCCACCTTCAAAATCTTTACTTACACCGCCGCTATTGAACAGGGAATTTCAGCATCCAAGAGTTATTCTTGCGCCCCTTTAACTTGGCAAGGCTTCACCTACAAACCCTGTCGTTCAAGTGCTGGTAGTTTAGATATTGCCACCGGGCTGGCTCTTTCAGAAAATCCTATCGCCTTGGGAGTTGCCAAAGAAATTGGGCTGGATAAAGTGGTGGCGATGGCGCAGCGTTTGGGGATAAAATCATCCCTCGATCCAGTTCCTGGCTTGGTACTGGGTCAAAGCGTGGTCAATGTTTTGGAAATGACTGGTGCTTTTGGCGCTATTGGCAATCGTGGTGTGTCGAATCCTCCCCATGCCATTAACCGAATTTTAGACAGTGGTGATTGCCGCGATCGCAATGATATCAAAACCTGCCGTGTAATCTACTCCTTCGACCAAGATCCAGATGCCAACAAACGAGTGCTGGCAAATGGTGTCGCCGATGAGATGACTAGTTTGATGCGCGGCGTAATCACAAGAGGTACTGGTCGTAGTGCTGCCATTGGATTGGGGGAAGCTGGTAAAACTGGCACGACTGATAAAAACGTTGACTTATGGTTCATCGGTTTTATCCCCAATCGGCGGCTTGTAACTGGTGTTTGGCTGGGAAACGACAATAATTCCCCTACATCTGGCAGCAGCGCTCAAGCAGCTCAGTTGTGGGGTAATTATATGCGGCGGATTACAAGGTAAAAAATGGGCATTGGGGATGGTAACTATTGATCAATAAATGATCAATGGACTTTTGTGAAAAGCTAGCTAATGAAATTTGGCGTGTTGTTAAAGGATGGGACAGAGTGATTTAGCGGTTAATGATGGTTCATATCAGCAGTTGTTAGATCGCATTGGTGAGTGTTTGGCGTTGGGGCGACAACGGGCTTTTGAGCAGGTTAATTCAGTTTTAGTAGAAACTTACTGGCAGATTGGGCGTTATATTGTCGAGTTTGAGCAAGCGGGCAAGGAACGGGCAGAATATGGCAGTAAGTTGTTACAGGTGCTTTCACGAGATTTGAAAGCGGCGTATGGTAAGGGGTTTAGCCGTTCTAATTTGCAGTATATGCGTCTGTTTTATTTGAACTATGAGAATTGCCAAACACTGTCTGGCAAATTGAGTTGGTCGCACTATACGGAGCTTTTAGCTATTTCGGATGATTTGGCGCGGTCATTTTATGAGCAGCAGTGCATCCAAGATCGCTGGAGTGTGCGGGAGTTGAAACGCCAGAAGGATTCGGCTTTGTTTGAACGGGTGGCGTTGAGTAAGGATCGGGCGGAGATTTTGGCACTGGCTAAGGATGGGCAACGGATCGAGTCGGCGCGGGATGTGGTCAAAGATCCTTATGTGTTCGAGTTTTTGGATTTACCAGACCGCAATTATCGTGAGAGTGAGTTAGAAAATCGTTTAATTGCTGAGTTGGAGAAATTTCTACTTGAGTTGGGCAAGGGGTTTGCATTTATTGGGCAGCAATACCGAATTACGTTAAACAACACGCATTTTTTTGTGGATTTGGTGTTTTATCAACACTCTTACTCACACGGAGATCATGTTTATGGACTTAATGCTTTCTGTTAGCCTGTGTAAGACTACTTGTAAGACGATTTGACAACATTCGACTAAACTTAGTAATCAATAACAGAGCAAAGATTCTACTGTGCAATATATCCAAGACAATCTGGCAGGTTTTTCGTTCTTTATATCTCTACTAGCTCTTGTGGCTACGTGGTTTAATTTTTGGAACTCAAGAAAATCATTCTTGGCTTCTAACTATCCAAAACTTAAAGGAGAACTATATTTTTTAAATCATTATAAATTGCCGATTTTTAATATTTGCAATGAAAGCGATAAGATTACAGCTAATGATATTAGTATCGAAATTAATATTATAAATTGCTTTGATTTTAAAGTATTTAAATGTAAATGGTTTCTCTATTCTTATGAAAAGTTAGCGCGACTTAAACCTCTTGAAAGTTTTGTTAAATCTGATTTATCTCTTGATGACTTCCAGCTATGGTTAAAAGACCGAGGTTATGAACCATCACCACCTTATTCAGTTGAAAAACAAAGTATTATGTCTTGTATTTCTCTAGAAAAATCTTACAGCATTAGACTGACTGTAAGCTATATATCCAATGTATTTGGTGCTAATAGAGTTTGCAAGATTAAAAAAGTATTTAAGTTGATTTCATGTTTAAATTCTGAGGCTATTGAACCTAAAGAGAAGTTTTATTGGAAACTATCATGTAAGCGATTTATGTTCTTCTAGCACTTTTAGGTGTAATGTCGTCAAACTACCTTTAGCCGATATCGACCACAGGTGATTGCCTGTGGCAAGTGTGCAAACATGGAGCCGCAAGTGCATTAGTTGCTTTCTAAAAGTAAATCTCTTGTGTGTCTAGTTTATCCTGCAATTTTGTTTTTACACTCGGTGTAAATTTTAAGTCAGATGACATAGTATCTAAAGTTATGTATGGTCGGCGCTTGATGAGTTTATCAATAGTAACCTGTCTAATAGCAGTGCCTTTAAAAACAGCCGTCAATTCATGCTTAGTTGCAGTGTTAATATTAATTGGATTTTTTAAGAGAATTTTGTCTGATTTTATAAAATGAATATTTCTAAGCTCTAACTTTCTTTGTAAAAGAGGCGGAGAACAAGGAGCAATCATGAAAGCTAGATCATGGGGCGTTCCATCGGAATTAGATGGATTAAATTTAACATCATCTAACCATTGGGTAAATGTATTGAAATGACTACCTAGCATCTCATAGTTCTTAGCTTCACCAAAAGCTCTAGCAACAACCTTGTGATTATGTAGTAATTCTACATAGCAGTCAAAGGCATGACCTACTATTACAGTAGTAGTTGAAACATTTGACAAAGTGTACGCTGTTTTACTTAAAAATTTAGCCCACTGTTGTTTGCATTCTGCCTCAACTAAATTACGAGCATCTCCTTCAAAAACCTGCTCAGGTGCTTCTTGGAAGTATTTTTCATGAATTTCTAGAATGGCGTTACCATAGTTTCGACAGAATTCCCTTAATGTATTAGTAGAACTTATCGAAATATTTTTTATTTCTTGCCATGCTTGCTTAAAGTTTTTATAACCGCTATAAGCTCCTTCAATCCGATTTTCAATCTTTTCTCTAATTATTTCAAATTCATTGCTGTACCCCTTGTTTAAATTGATAACTGAATCACCAATAAGACTTTTAAATGCAGAATCTTCTGCTATAAAATTTCCTACATTATCAGAAGTACCTAATAAATACATCAACAAACGAATTTTTGAGCTAAATACTTGAAAAGCTCTTCGTATTAATTGCTTTACTGCTAATCTAGTGTCTTGAATTTCCTTGGGGTAATTTGCTAAAGCATCTAACTCATCTACAAGGTAGACAAAACTGAATCTAGGGTCTACTTGGGAAATTTTGGAGATGACATTAAAAAAGAATTTTTCTTTTTCACCCACATTTTTAGTAATATACTTTTGAAATCTGCTACAAAATAGCATTGCGTCTTCTGTAGTTTTTAATTGAGAAACTTCATTAGTTTCCAAGTAATCACTTAGAATTTTTTCCGCTACGATCCTAACTGAATCTAATAAATTATGATTGTGTAACAACTCAAAAAAGGTATAAGCCAAAATATAACAGTAAAAATTGTTATAAAAATCAGGGTAAAACGGTATGTCAGAAAGCTGAAATTGAACAACTATTGAATGATTTAAAAAAGACGATTTTGTTTTAGTTAATTCATTTAAATAAATTAAAAGCGAAGTCTTTCCACTACCAGCTGAGGCAGCAACAAATCTAAAAGTAAAAAAACCATCATCAAAGGTATGCTTGAGATCGTCTTCAAGTAGCTCAGTTATGTTAGCTATTTGCCGTCCAGATAAACTTCGCGCTGTTGAACCTTCTCCGTCACTTCCTGGTTGTCTAATAACACGTTCAATTCTAATATCTTCAATGAATCCAGCTCCTGACTTAACTTGTTGAAGAAAGCTTTTTATATATCTCTTTTTTCCTGCATCTTCTGGCATTGTTTATTCAGCCCATTGAATTAATTCTTCATTCTTTTCGGTAACAGTAAAAATTTTACCGTCTGACTTCAGTCTCTCAAAATATTTATCTGACACTGTTTGTGAGATTGGGTGATTTTCATGAAATTTTTGGCGAATAACTCGACTATAAATAGCTACAACACCAAGCAATTCTTGGCGTTTCCTTTCTTCAAAATAAAGTGCCTTAAATTTTTCTACATAAATATCAAAGTCTATATCTTCAATATTTGATGAAGAATTACCAGAATCAGAAGATACTTGTTGAAGATACTCTATAAATATATTTATAACTTTAGGCCCTTTCACAGAGTCAAATCGATATTTAGTTGTTTGAAGGTTTGAAACTAATATTTTCTTACCTAAAGTGGTAAGTGAAAGCCGATTTTTTTTAGGTGATTCAATTAATTTCTGCTCAATTAGAGCTTCATAACTCTGTTCTGCTTCTTTTTGTAGCTCTTTAGAAAGGTAAGACTTCACAACACTTTTAGTTACTGTATCCCCATTTGAATAAGCTTGAGCGTAAAGCAAATAAAGTAGTTGTACTATTGAAAGTTGACTCATAAATACTTTGACCTTCTCAATTTCATTATGAGAAAAGATAATTAATTTTGGTTTGAAGATTGATTCTTAAAAACAGAGCTATTTAACATATTACCCAACAATATATATTATTTTTAACATAGTCATCAGTATAATTACCATTGGTACACATTTAAAAGCGCTATATTTGTTGTTCTCATACCCCATATTTTTACATATCACCCCAATCAAAATTCAGGAAACGTCGAGCATTCAGCTTGGTATATTTTTCTGTGTGTTTGATATCGCGGTGTCCGAGGAAGTCTTGGATTTCCCTAGTGTTGTAACCCTGATTCACCAGATAGTAACCGCAGGCATGGCGCATCATGTGACAGTGAACTTTGATATCAAGCCCCGCCTGTGCCGCCAGTCGCCCAAGCAGCTTTCGCACCGCATCAGTAGACATCACCTCACCGCGCTCAGAAACGAAAATGTATTTGCTCTCAGGCAACATCTCTCTAAGTTCTTTGAGCAAAACTAATTCATCATCTCTCAAGGGATGCACCCCTGAATCGCTGCCCTTTTCCCTGGTGATGAGAATCGGGGTATGAGTAGCATTCACGCAGAAAACCGGGTTAAAAGATATTACATAAGCAATACAAGCATTTTTAGAAGCTGAAACCCTTATTTTATCGTTGAGTAGTGACTCGACGATGAGCAGAGCGTCAATGACCTTGGTTATCAGGAGAATCTTTATCTAATAAGGCTTTTAAGCTTAACTCGGTTTTCTGTTCCGATGATACTCATACACCGGAATAGGGAATAGAGAATTGGGAATAGCAGCAACTTAATTCTCTTCCCCATTCCCCATGCCCCTCAGGAGTGCTGAGTTAGGAGTTATTTTTCTCCCTCATCCCCCTCATCCCCCTCATCT
>NZ_JABXKM010000280.1 GCF_017115025.1 Nostoc sp. NOS(2021)
CCATGCCCCATGCCCCATGCCCCATTCAATCCTGCACAGTCATTGGCAGACGAATAGTGAAAGTAGAACCGACTCCCGGCTGACTTTTGACAATAATCTCACCACCCATCATCTCGCAAAAGTGGCGGCTAATTGCCAACCCCAGTCCCGTACCTCCATACTTTTTCGTAGTCGAGGTATCACCTTGTGTAAAAGGTTGAAACAACTGCTGCTGTTGACGGTGAGACATACCTATACCTGTGTCGGTAACGGTAAAAGTAATGTTGCCCAAAGGAGCCTCTGGTCGAAATTCATCCTTTTCTCTGTTGACTGTCAGCGTCACCTTGCCGTTTGTAGTGAATTTACTGGCGTTGCTGAGTAAGTTTAACAACACCTGCCGCATCCTAGTCTGATCGGCGTACATAGTGCCAAGTTGCTCATCAAAATCCACTTCTAAAACATTGGCATTTTTTTCTATCGCTGGTTTGACTGTGAGAACAACGTTATGAATCAACGTCGCAATCTCGAATGTCTCTGGATAGAGGGTCATTTTCCCTGCTTCAATTTTTGACAAGTCGAGGATTTCGTTAATCAAGTGCAGCAGATGCTTACCAGCAGCGTTAATTGTTTCTAAGTCTGTGATAAAGTCTGCCGATAAACCAAGATCGGTGGCGTCGTCTTCTAGAAGTTGGCTCAAGCCAATCACAGCATTTAATGGTGTGCGTAATTCGTGGCTGACATTGGCCAAAAATACGCTTTTTGCCTTGCTAGCAGCTTCGGCTAATTCTTTAGCTTGTTGTAGTTCTTTTGTTCGCTCAGATACTCGCTCAATCAGACGATTTAGAGATTTGGCGAGTAGGCCAATTTCATCTTCAGTGGTGACGGGCGCTCGCAAATCGAAATTAGATTTTCTGGCAACTTGCTCTGCTACTTGGGTGACAATAATAACTGGTTCAGCGATCGCCCGACTGGTACGCCAAGCTACAATAGCTGCGATCGCTACCGAAACCAGCATACTCACGATCACGATGAATCGCTCAACTATTCTCGCCTGCTCAACCGCTTTTTGCCTTTCTTGCTCTTGATCTTCAGCAGTTTGCAGGATGTTAGTCAAGTTTTGCGAAAGCTGGTCTAGCCGCACGGCTGTTTCACCACGCATAATTATTAATAACTGCGATCGGGCAGAAGAAATTTGCTGAGGCTGCACTTGTCGGGAGTCAATTTTCTGTAAGACGACCTCGATTTGGTCAACGTAAGCTTTTAAATTAGTCTTGTAATCCAGCAATAACGTCTGTAAAGTCGAACTTGTTGCTGCTAGTCTTTTAGGTTTACTATCGATAAATCCGGCAATTTTTGACTCTAATTGTTTAGCTTTTTCAACATTCTTCAGAAAATCGGCTTTTTTGCTTTGTAGCTGTTGTGAATTTTCCAATACAGCAACTAAGTTAGAGCTATGTAATTGCGCCCCGACTACTGCATCTTTATAATTACTCAGTAGTTGTCCTTGTTCATAGGCTTGATTGAATTGCCTAACTTCCTTTCCCCGGTAGTAGTTGGCGATCACTAACCCAGTCAGTGAGCCAAAAAAGCCAATTCCGATAGCTACAAAGTACCCATAGCCAATTTTTTGATGGATGCGCCAAGAACTGGCTTTGAGTTTCCCTCGTGAGGGAAATTCTATGGTTGGGAGTTCGTCTGTCGATGGCTCTTCGGCTGACACTTTTTTGCTTTCTGAACTGTTGTCGATAGGGGTTGGCTTTTGAGTTGGCATTTCTCAAATCTCCTTGCCTTCCCGCAAAAATCACCAAATCAGTCTAGCTTGTGCAAATACTTCAATTGGCGATTAATATCTAGATTATCTTCTTTTATAGCAAGAGCAAATCATTACTTACTAGATAATTAGCATAACCTTATATAGGATGAGTGGTTTTGATCGCAATGCTGCTAAGTATACTTACTGAGGGCGAACAGAATTCACTTTTTTCAGCAGCAAGGAATAATTTCCTGAACTAAAGACCTGTCTGAGACCGTCTCCTCCTGATCACACCACTTTCCTCAATATACAGTTGATAGCAATGAGTTATTGCCATCACCTATCCCACTACTCTACCTTACTGCTTCCTTATAAAATTAATACAATCAGGAAAAAACAAAAGCTTTGACATTTATTTGTTGGGCATTGGGCATTGGGCATTGGGGAAAGACTTGCTGCAACCTTACTCCTCTGCTCCTCTGCCCCTCATCCCCATCGTCTTCCCATTCCCCAGGCACGTTTATCATAAAAGAGGTTAAAAGTCTAGTCTATGTGAACACACAAAAACTTTTATTACGTATTAATATTAATACCAATGCGTTAATTGACGAACGCGGCTTAAGATAGCTTTAATATCAGATAAAATCGGCTTTTAGGCTTATATAAATGAGAGGTGGACTGATTTTTGCATGATTTGTACTTGGATTTAGTACGATTATGAGCAAATGACACGGAATGGGATAATCACAACCTGAGGATTCCAGTTAATGCAAAAAAATAGAACTCAGAAACCTGATTATAATACATGCTGTTGCCTTCTGAGTTCTATCCTGCTGACTGTCTACCTTGTAGTTGATGCAGTAGATATTACGGGGCAATTATGGTTATAGGACACTAAAACCGTTTTGTGCCCTTCAACCAATTGTACTGATGCACTTGTGCATTACCTAATCAACAGCCTTTTGGTTGTAATTATCCAGATTAGAAAAACTCAACTGTCAAATTTATGGGAGTGAAAATGCCAGAACAAGAATTTACCGAAACCGCATCCAAAGAGACTACAGTGGCAGAGATCAACAACCAAACAGGAACCATCACCAAACTTCAGCCTCCCGCACAGTCTCAAGATGAATGGCTAAAATACGGAGAGCAAATTTCTAGCTTTTTAGCAACATTACCAGAATATTTGGGAAGCTTCTTTAATCAATATAAGCAACCCCTGGTAACTGTTGGTTTAATTGTGGGATCAATTGTTGGGGTTAAAGTACTCTTGGCAATATTAGATGCTTTGAATGATATCCCCTTGGTAGCACCTACTTTTGAGTTGATTGGTATTGGTTACTCTGCTTGGTTTGTTTACCGCTATTTACTCAAAGCCTCAACCAGAAAAGAGTTAACTAGTGAAATCACCACTCTGAAATCACAAGTGGTCGGTAAACAAATTCCAGAAGCTTAATATCTAATTATCGCTTCTCTAGGAGACGCTAGGCGTAGCTTAGGGACTGACAAGAAATAAATTAATTATCCATCTTGTGGGGTGGGCATCCTGCCCGCCCCACAAGATGGGACGGGTGTTCGCGTAGCGGCACGTAGTGCGGATACCCATCCCACAAGAAAATTTGGGATGTTTTTTATTTGTCAGTCCCTTATTCCTGTATAGGAGTACGCTCTAATTCCAAATCATCGAAGTCTGATCGCCGGAAGTCGGTGATCAGACTTCTCTCAAAATTCTCTACGAAGTTCATTGAGACGAGCCTCCGGCGGACAATTTAGCTTTTGGGTTCGGTTTTGGAGTCTGCGAAAGTTCTGGAGATATTTTGGGCGATGCCTGGGTTGGGCGTAGATGCAGCACTATACTTTGAGATGGAATTGCTTCTAACTTGCCACGTTTTACTAAAGCTTGATGAATCATCGCCGCCACTTCAGCCCGACTAGCTACTTTGTTGGGATCAAGAATTTGTGGATTTGGATAGTTAACTACCAGACCATTGGTTGTAGCAGTGGCTATTTTGTTAGTAGCATAGGTTGGAATATCTTTAGCATCTTTATAGACACTTAAAATCTGATTTGGGGAAGTGGGTGCTTTCAAATTCAACCCACTAACAAGGGCAACTAAAACTTGCACTCGCGAAATATTTTGTTGTGGTTTGAAGGTTTTTTTCGGGTAGCCTTTGAGAAATCCAGCACTGATGGCTTGGTCAATTGCTGGAGTTGCCCAGAATTTTGCTGATACATCTTGAAATGCGATCGCAGTCTTAGACGGTTCTTGGTCAAAAGCTTTTTGGAGTATGGCAGCAAATTCGGCGCGGTTTACAGGCTGATTTGGTCTAAAAGAATAATCAGGAAACCCCTTGAGAATACCACGGGAAGAAAGAACGTCAATAAAACGCCGACCCCAAAAGTTATTGGGCACATCGTTAAATGCAATTGGCGGTGGAATGATTGATTTTGGTTTTGCCGGAGTTACTAAAGGCAATGCTGATGATCTAATTGATGACTCAAGTCCTACTGAAGAGGGTACAGGTGTCTGTGGTTGTGGGGATTGAGTTGGGATTACCTGAGCAGATGGTAACACTACGCGGTCAGGAGTTGCGTTGTTAGTCGGGAATGAAGGGGTCTTGGGTTCAACAACAGCTTCAGGTGGAGAATAGGGCAAAACGTTGTTGGGGACTGCATTTGGTTCTACCTTGGGAGTAGGGGAGGGCAATACTTGATTTGGTTGAACACTACCAGACGGAGTGGAAGAAGGCGACAGCAGCGCGTTTAAGTTCCAGCTAGAATCCCTGCGGGACAATGACCAAAAAAGAATCGCTCCGATAGTGGTGAAGGCAACCAAAATGGCTATAAATTCATCAAAGCCAAGGGCAGTTTTTTGGGATGACTCCGGTTCGGAAGGAGGTTTATTTGTCATCGTGATTACCCTGATAGCAGTAAAATTTGTGTCTAAACAAATTAAGCCACAGATGGCTCTTTTACACCACCTCTTTTTAATTCGTAATTCGTAACAAAAATATTAGGTTTCTGGTTCAACGCCGAGCGATGTCTAACGACAAGCCGCTCCGCGTCTACGCAATTGGGCAGCTAGGCGATCGGCTCTTTCGCTTTCCTGTTCTGCTCTTTCATCGCCACTCAACAACAAATTACCTTGTAAATCCCACCAACGCAGCCAGGGTAATTCCACATTCTGATAAACTCCTAGCCAAATGCCTAATTCAACACCCAAAGAAACTATGGGATAATGTCCTCGTTCATTTGCTGGTAACACCTGATACTGTCCTTCAATCAGATGATAAATTTGTATACTGGCTTTACTCACTTCATAAATGCCGTAGAAGGGAGGACGAATCACCTGCTCATAAACCCAAAATTTACCCTTCCAAGGAGTTTTATCGCGTTCTTCTGCACCATTGCCAGAGACAAATTCTAAGACAATCAACGGGGCAATAGACTCTTGCCAGAATACATAAGAACGTCGCGTTTGCCCATTCAGCAAAAAGGGTACATTTGGTACATAAAACCAATCCGGTGCTTCTGCTCCTTTTTCAGGGGGATCAGTCAAGCGCCAGTAAATGCCTAAGTCCTGACCGATACAATATTCACCTTCAGGATTTAATTGCTTGAGAACGGGTGTAATCGAGTCAGTCAGCAGGATGCTTTGGGGATGCTCTTGCCAATTTTTCGCGCCAGTTCGCACAACGGGGGGAACCCCCGCAAGCGACTGGCTTACAAACGTGCCATTAGACTCAGGAAGCTGGGTATGGTCGGGGAAAGGGGTGAGGGCGGTGGGTGGATTGGTTGTAGAGGTCATAACGCTACCTTTGCACTCTTTGTAAAGGTTGTTTTTAGTTTAGCTTGCGATCGCTCTCTAAATATTCTCCACCCAGATGATAAATCGCACACCAGTTGCTTCCAGTCGCCTGAGAAGGATTTTCACCTTGACAGAACACTAATCCTAATAGATACGTAAACCGAAACCGGATTTTGAGAGTGACAGAATGTAAAATATTAACTTATTGTTTACCTAATATTTGTAAAAATCAGGGTGTCTAGTGCCAGAAGAATTCAGTTACCAAATCTCATCGCCATTTTTGTCTCTTGGTAGCGATCACGATCTCGATGTAGAGTCAACCCTCCAAGAACTACCAATGTACAACTTCCCAGTGGAAATCAACCGCACTGGTATGGAAGTGGCTAGTTTTTTGGAAAAATACCCCCTGCTACCAGGAGTAATTTTGGTAGAACAGGGAAAGTTCATTGGGATGATTTCGCGGCGGCGATTGCTGGAATTTTTGATTCGCCCCTATGGACAAGAGTTATTTGTTCAGCAACCATTAGCCGTTCTCTACAGCTATGCGCGGATACCGATTTTGCTGCTTGCTGATACAACATCGATTTTAACTGCGATGCAACTTAGCTTAAAGCGATCGCCAGAATTATTAGCAGAACCAATTGTAGTACAAACAGAATCTGGTGCTTATAGATTGTTAGATGTACAAGAATTGAATATTATTTCTTGGCAAATTCGGGGAATCGACAATCTGGTACGGTATGAACGTAGCCAAGCCCAAATAATTCAAAATGATAAAATGGCAAATCTGGGACGTTTGGTAGACGGCATAGCGCACGAAATTTTAGACCCAGTGGGTTTTATTTGGGGTAATATAATTTATGTCTCAACCTACAGCCAAGATTTACTCAAGCTGATAGCGGCTTACGACCAAGAGTTACCATCAGCTTCCCAGGCAATAAATCAGATTAAAGAAGAGATTGAATTTGATTTTTTAGAACAAGATTTGTCGCGATCGCTTGCTAGTATCCGCACTGGAGCGGAAAGATTAAAAAAACTTGTCACCAGCTTACAAAACTTCTGTCATATCGATGAGCTTTATCCCAAACCAGTAGATTTGCACGCCTGTATAGATAGTGTGGTTTTATTAATTAATAGCCGTCTTCAAGGAGAAATTGAAATTGTAAAATACTACGGTCAATTGCCGCCAGTGTATTGCTTTATGGGGCAGTTAAATCAGGTTTTGATGAATATTTTAAGCGAAGCTGTGGATACTTTACTAAATGAAGCAGTCCGACAGCAGTTGCATGTAGAAGATACAAAGACTGTTCAAAAGCCCCGAATTGAGATTACTACACAAGTAATTTCACAGGAAGCAAGCAACCCAGATGCACCAGATTCTCGCTGGATCTTAATTCGCATTGCTGATAATAGCCTTGGAATGTCTGAGGAGGTACAACAGCAAATTATGGAGTCTTTTTCTCTTGAAACAAAGACTGGTAAAAATACTAGTTTAGCCGTAAGTTATCGAATTATCACAGTCAGACATGGCGGTAAATTAAATTTACGTTCCCAGCTAGGTGTAGGCACTGAATTTGAAATATTGTTACCTCTGGTGTAGCAACATATATTTATAAAAGTGACCCACATATTAACATTTTTTTACATAAACAATTGCTCAAATACTGATTTTTAAATCCGCATGGAATATGGTTAAAATTAAATTTTTATAAGTTTAATCGACTTAGATAGTATTTGAGGCTTCCCACTCATGCAAAGAAACTTGAAACTCTCTATTAACTTCTTCCATAGCTAACTTTTCTGTTTCAAAATAGCCAATTTCTAAAGTTTCTCCGGCTTGTGATACATCGAAACGGTAAAAGCCAGAATCTGTTGTATATTGCACAATTCTAATTTCTTTAGGTGGATCTAAGAGGATGTTTGAAAAGTATTTCGCTGTGATTTTAGGCACTTATTGATCCCCCCTAACCCCCCTTTTTAAGGGGGGAACCGGAATCAAAGTCCCCCTTTTTAAGGGGGATTTAGGAGGATCTAGAACGTTTTTATACCTACAATAGGACTTTTAAAACATCCTCTAAGTCTTTTTCTATCCCATCTATACATATACGTCGATATATGTTTCATTCCCTCACCTGAATTCTTTATTATTAAAGTATCGTTTGCAGCAAGCTTTCGCCACGTTGGTAAATTTCCCGTGCATAGTCAGTCCAAGCGCCTTGTCCCCAATAACGAAAACAACTGGTTTGCAGCAAAAGGTTATGTAGGAGAACGTTACGATAATGAGATTGTCTGGTTACAGGTTCTGCTGAGTCAACTTGTTGTAATGTATCAACCTTTTGATGGAATAAACTGCTTAATTGATACATGGGAGACAACACATTTTCATATCCTTTTACCCAACTGATATGATTTGTCCAGGAGGCTCCATCCAGATGAAAATTAGAGTTGATTTGCTTTAATTCTTGAATGGCATTCTCTACAGCTTGCGGTTGAATATTATCTGGTGAAACTCGCTCCCAAATTTGATGTTGTCCCACTGGCTGACAAGTTGGATAGTCTTCAGGTTTGCATCCAGCAGCTTCTATTAATTCTAAATATTCTGTACCACACATCCCCACAACACCTGATTTTCCTCCCCCGTTATTGACCATATCCCACCAAGCTTGTTTAAAAGCGCTAGGAAATTCATTCATCATCACACCACCATTTTCACCATCTCCAATTTGGCTAACTATTGGTGGCACAAATACACTGCAAATTTGTTGTTTGGATAAAGTTTTAGCTTCATAATAAGGCTGCATTTGGGCGACTAATTTAGTATCCGAACCTTGGGTTTTAATTAAGGCAGTAATGCTAATTGTTTCGCCTTGAGAATTGCGGGCAATCAGACGATGTGGTAAATGTTTGTGAGTAAGAGATTGACCGTTAATTGTTTCTACAGAATGTTCTTGAACAAGTAGCCAGCGATATCCACATTCTTTCAGCGCTTTCACAAATTCAAAGAGAGCATCAGGGTGATTTGGGAGGTGCATTTCTGGCGGCGAAAATCCTTTGACTCGTGCTAGTGCTTCCCAGCCAAAAATTGCCGCAAAGTGATGTTGCCATGCAACGATCTGCAATTTAATATCTGCTATGGGTGTGGAAGGAATAACTGCATGGCTCCACATTGTACCCAGCCATTCTACATAAGGTTGGTAGGTGCGATCGCAAGTGATGCGTTTAAGATTATCGAGAACATCACCGCGTCCCATTTGCCGCAGTCCCCACAAAAGATTACCTGAGTAATCCAACATCACACGGGGATTGCAACCTTGATTGACGAGTTCGGGGATCAAGTCTCCCATGCGGCTGTAACAATAAGCAAAAGCATCTGCATTGTGGTTATCCCCCTCATTGGGATGTTCAAACATATATTGCAGATTGCTGATCAGTGTACCACCATTTCCAGCAGGTATAGTTGGCTGATGCATGTGTAAGGCGATCGCAAACACAGCATTTACATCTTCTAAGCGGATATTTGTTGTTGGTAAAAATACTGGTTTATCATGGTTAACTACAGAGAGAATCTCTGTTTCCCAACCAGAAATATTCGGTAAGCCATCAATGATTTCGGGCAAAGGAGTGAGAGTTGGAGGGAAGGAAAGCATTTTTGGTTGCTCCGAAATAAGTTATATCTATAAAATTTGCGTGAGTATCTAATAGCACCTGACTCAGTATAAATACAATAAATACCCTGAGCCATAACATTTTTGATTTGGTGATTTTCAGTAACTGCGAACTCAGGCAAGTCTAGTAATCATCGGTGCAGTCTACCCAGATATTCGCATCTTTGTGTTCTACTGATTGATAAAGTTTGTTTACCGTCTGTTAATACCCAGATTTAGTCAGAAATTTATGATCAGCATGATTCAGCCCTTTTGGCAAAATATTAAGTCCATACTGCTGACCTTGATTGGGATGCTGATTGCCGATGTCTGGAGTTAGAAGCTGATTGAGTTGGGTTGGGTAAGGATTGCTGATTGCGGTCAATCTAGTTAATTTGGTCGGGAACTCCCATTTTTACCTTAAAGGTAAAGGCAATTGACCGCAGAAGAGGAGGCGATCGCGTCAAAAAATTTAGGACTTATGTGCAGACACACCAGAAATCATATTCTTGACAAGAACAAATCACCGAAACGATGGATTCTCGTCAAAAAACTCAGTTTCGGGATCAGCTTGTTCAGTCTTTCACGAGGCTGTTGTTTTGTTGATGCTGGCGGAGTTGCTATTCGTAAAATTAGCTCTAGCAACCAGGGAGCAAGGCGTTGACATAACACGGCTAAATGACTTTGCCATCCGACTAAAATTTCTGGTGAATCATTTTGCATTCCAGTGACGAGTGCTTTAGCCACTTGCTGGGGAGTCATGGGGATCACCCAGCGAAATAATTTTAAGTCGCGCATCATGTCTGTGTCTGTGAGGGAAGGCAGTAATGCGATCACGCGGATATTATAGTCAGCTAGTTCGCGCCGCAAGGCTTGGGTAAATCCCAAAATTGCAAACTTGGTAGCTGAGTAAGTCGCCATCGTCGGTGCTGCTACTTTCCCCATCAGACTCGATACATTAACAATTGTTCCTTGTCTTTGGCTGGCCATGCGTCGAGCAATCAGACTAGTGAGGTTGTACATTCCGAACAAGTTCACAGAGAGTTCTTCTTGAACTTGGGGCATTTTAGATTGCAAAAACGAGCTTTGGTATGCAACTCCCGCACAATTAACTAGCAAATGAATCTGTCCGTAATTGCGCCATAGTTGGGCAACAGCGATATTCACTTCAATTGTCTGCGTCAAATCTAATGGCACGATCGCTGTTTGTGTACCCATCGCCTCGATTTCGTTGGCTACCTCGACTAACTTTTGGCGATCGCGTGCTACCAATATCAGCCGCTTGATGCCTTGTTGCGCTAGTTCGAGGGCGATCGCTCGTCCAATCCCACGCGAAGCCCCTGTAATTAGGGCTACTTTACCTTGAATCTCCATTGGTTTTATCCTCCAAAATTTAAGTCTTACTAAACTCTTCGTTATTGCCGATATACACAATCAAGAGCTACTCGCTTGTCGGCACAAGGTAAGACAAATAATCATCGCAATTGAAATCAAACCCAAACGAAGCCTTTAGCAACGAGATATTTCTTGGTTAATCTGCAATCCCTCATAATTGTCTATACGAGGCAGAAATTTCTCGTTTTGAACCCGTCAAAGCCTAACACACTTGGCTGAATGGGTATAGCTCATAGATTTTATTTCTCCTAGATCCGAGCGTTCATCAGCATCGTTGTCATACACACGTTAGCAATTAAATCAAGGTATTGCAATATTCTTTAATCAGGATTTCTTAATACTTCTTAACGACAAGTATATATATAGAAAAGATTTTCTTAAATAAGTTTTTATTAATACCTCAGTACAAATATCTCAATTTCCTGACAATTAAGCTCTGTTTTGGGAAATTGTGATACGTAAGTCATAGGTAAGAAATAAAAAAGACATATAGGTTTTGGTTTAGGGTTGCAACACTTAGGTTTTTCAGGTATTTCGCAGACTTACACCAGTATATTTACTGGGTTATTTAAAATCAAGGTTTCTGATTTCTATTTTTTAAAATAATAGAAGAGAGTTAAATTATTGTCTTTGATGCAAATTACAACGGCATGTTTATCTGTCAAAACTTTAGGAAAAATTGTGACTTGTTTGCCTTTAGCTTTGAGTTCATCAAAGAAATGCTTGAGACTTGCCTGGTGTATAGCAAACTTAAACCATTCATGAACAATAAGATCCCCGACTTTTCTAAGAAGTCGGGGATCTAAGGCTTTCAATCTTCACAAATCAAATAAGATTGCTCTAGTTAAAACTCTGAGTAATTAAGGGTTTAAAAAGTCTAAATGGTTTCCTGGTTGGGCACGCAAATCTTCTACTGTCCCCTGAATTTGTAACTTGCCTTGATTTAGTAGCACGATCCAATCAGCGCGGGTGATTACTCTAGGACGATGGCTAATCAGGATCGTGGTTTTACCTTGGCGATGCAACAACAGTTGATCTAAAACTTGAGCTTCACTAACTGGATCGAGTCCAGCAGTTGATTCATCTAAAATCAGGACTGGTGGATCGTTAACAATCGCTCTTGCTATAGCCAGTCTTTGGCGTTGTCCACCAGAAATATTTGACCCAAATTCACCTAATACAGTTTGATATTTTTCAGGTAGTTTACTAATAAAATCGTCTGCCTCTGCAATTTGGCAAGCGTTGACAATTTGCTCAAAGGTGACGTGAGGAGAACCTAATCGGAAGTTTTCAACAATTGAGCGACTCCAAAAATGAGCGTCTTGAGGAACGAGAGCAACTTGTTGCCGCAAACAATCAAGGGCTAGGTCTTGCAGATTATAAATACCAATGCGAATATTGCCAGAAATAGGTGTATATAATCCGGCTATCAGTTTAGCAAGAGAACTTTTTCCACAGCCAGATGTACCAATTAGGGAAACAACTTTACCGCCAGGAATAGTTAGGGAAAAATCTTCCAGTAACTCTAACCTACCGGGGTAATGAAAGTTTAGATTTGTGCAAATAATATTAGCATTGCTAGGAATTTTAACAAAGGGTTTGTTAGTATCGCCTTGAGTTTCAGGTGTGGCATCAATAACTTCTGTTAAGCGTTCGATGGAAGTTTTGGCACGCGTTAATTCATCTATAAATCCGATCACAACACCAATGAATGCCAAAAAATTACCATTCATTGCGTTAAATGCCAGCAGTTGACCAATGCTGAGTTCCTTACTAATAACTAGGGTGCTGCCGAAACCAATCAAACTAACGCTGCCGATAGCATAAACTAACCCAGAGAAGATGTTATTAATAATTCCAATCTGAATTGTGCGGAATGTTTGATTTGCTAACCGACCAAATCGATTCTGCAATTCCTCCCAAAATTGCGGACCAGCAGTAGTGGTTTTGAGTGTCAGTGCGCCTTTAAAAGTTTCAACGAGAACACCTTGGTTTTCTGCGTCTAAGACTAATATACCTCTGACTTTCTGTTGAAGTGTAGGCAGAAAAACAACCGTAGATGAACTCATCACAATAGCAATCACAAAGCCTACCAAGGAGAGTTTCCAGCTATATAACAGCATGAAACTTAAAGAAACCACTGCAATAAAAAATTGGCTAGGCAGACTGATAACAATTTGGCTAACTAGCTGATTAATTTGTTGAATATCTTGCAATCTGCTAACAATCTCGCCACTGCGACGTGCTTCATAGTAAGTCAGAGGCAACCGCAGGATTGTTCTGGCAAATTCCAGAACTAGCCCTAACTCAAGCCGCTGGGCAAAATGAGCAATCAGATTAGATTGAAATAGTTGCAGACTACTTGACACAAGATTCATTCCCACAACGGCAATAATCACAGCGCCAAGCAGCTTAGTATCACCCCGAACCAGTACATCATCTGTCAGAATTTGAAGCAGGATTGGAGAAGTTAACGAAAACAGACCGATAATAATGGCGCA
Organism: Nostoc sp. NOS(2021); assembly: GCF_017115025.1. Taxonomy (GTDB): domain Bacteria; phylum Cyanobacteriota; class Cyanobacteriia; order Cyanobacteriales; family Nostocaceae; genus Nostoc. The sequence continues at coordinate 13,081 of NZ_JABXKM010000280.1, forward strand.
CAGAAAAGCCTCGAATAGTATGCCTCGATAAGGCGATACACGCCGCAGAAAGCGCCCAAAACCTGCTACTTTATCATCCGGTTGAGCATAAAAACGAACCGAATCTGGCTCTAGCAAAAGCATCACCATATCCGGCCAAGCATCTATTAATTCTTTTTTAGAGACATAACGGATGTTAGCTGCTGGGTCGGCAACTATATATTTCTTGCCTTTCTGACCATACAAAACAACCCAGTGGTATCCTTTCCAGTGAATGATTGCTGGTAGTGGTGCTTGGTCTATTCGGTCTAATATTTCTTTTGATGCCCTGACCGAACGCGCATTAAAACCAAGTGACTCGGCTCCCCGCCTCAATCCCAACAATGTTGTTCCTAATTGCCCAGTGCCTACCGCTTCCCGGATGCGATTTAGTGTAAAATTACGCCGATAATGTTTGGCAATGGAAGCAAGACAAGCAGCTCCACAATCTTCTTCACTATGTTGTGTAACAACTTGGTATTTCATTTCAGACTCTAATACCCAATAACAACTCTAATAGTTCCAAATCACCTTGGACTATATCTGACTACACTAGCTAGACTATGTTTTGTTTGAAGTTTTATAATACCCAATAACATTGTCACAAAACCTAAAAAAATAGCAGGGTTTTGTCCCTGCGTGGTTAGAAATTTTACCAACAGTTTAGTTTTACTATCATATATATGTTCTATTGACACTCTCAGGTTTAACAATTCAAAATGACGCTTTCTACGAGACCCTAAAAGCGAACGCAGACTCGCTCTAAGCGAACGCGAGGCGTCTCTAAGAGTTGCTATGCCGTTCGCGCAGCGTCTCGTAGAGAAGGCTTTACGCTGCGCTAACAAAATTCAAACATTTTAGACATTTTCAGACGGGGATTTAAACCCCGACTGAAAATAACGCTACCTGTATTGTTGGGGTCTTAAACCCTTTGATTTATGATAAATAGAGTGAGATTCTAGCTTTAAGTTGCTAGTTGTTAGTTTTGAACTTTTTACAAAGCTGCTTTCAGTTAAGATAAAGATATGCCAACAGAGAAAACACCGGGACTCCAAACGAATAGACATACTTGCTTATTCGTTTGGAATAAGTGAGGTAAAAAGAGTTTCGTTATTCTTCACAAATTACTAGGTTGTGATGAATCTGGTTCATTTCTCAAATAGCAGCGCTTACTGCCTTATTTAACTACTCAAGGTGAGCAGTCAACTAGGAAAAGCACGACTTAAATTTATCAACAGTTGCGTAATGGCAACTGTTGATAGCCTTTGTTAACTTTGTTGAAGAAAAATAGGTGGGTAATAATAAACGTATGCTAGGATAACTGCGATAACCGACAAAGTTAATCGCTTGCCAAAAAGCAACTTAACCCGCTCCAACAGGGTAGTTTTTTTAAGACGCTTTATCCCAGTAAAGACGCGGTTAATCGTGTCTTTACGTTTATTCTTTCCCTTCTACTAAACCTCATTATTTACTAGCTACCAGATATGGCGTTGACAGCGGTTTGGGTGACAGTAGCGCCACTAGGAACACCAGTAGCATCGTTGACAGCGGTTTGATCGACAGTAGTGCCACTAAGAATACCAGCAGCCACGTTAAGGGCTACTTGTGTGATAATGGTGGGCTTGGCAGGGGTGACGGGTTTAGGAGGAGTCTTTACTGGTTTCCATGACTTCTTCCAAGGAGAGTTTCCACCAGACAAACTAGCTTCTTCGCTGGCGGTTAATGTGGTGAATAATGTGCTTTGCATAGTCTTAGTTCTCGCTTGATGATTGTTGGGTTTAAACGTCACTTCAAAGTAATAGATATACACGAAAAAAGTATATTTAGTAACTTTTTCTGTGCCGATACAAGTATTATACGACTCTTGCTCAAAAGGTCAAGCAAGTAATTCTTTAAGAAATATATATTACACCTCTTTAGAAAAGATACTACATAGTTAGTATTTATACAAATTTAATTAAAAATAAGTTTTTATTTATCAAGTATTGATATAAATATGACGCTCTAAAAGCGGAATTTTGCCAAAGAATGCATAAGTTAACTTTATCGCGTATTAATACTGATAATTCAACAGAAATGCCCATTTATAAAGATATAGTAAAGTAAATTGCAACATTTTTATACTAACTATGCTTAAAAAAATCTAGAGAACTCAAAGCTGGGATTCTGCCTTTCTAAATAAGTATTTGTACGTAAAAATACTTTTTTGCAACTATTTTATACAAATATAGTTTGAATTGATATAATTTCTTTTAATATAAAAGGCTTAAGTTTGCTTAATTATTGATTAATTAGAAAAAAGCTTCATTCAATATACAAAAATTTTGTACATAAATAAAGAAAGGATAAACTTTTAGATAAAAATCATAAAGATTTGGTGTTCGTAATAAAATCAGCTAATTATTATTTAGACTTAGCTGTATACAAACCTTGTATTTACATACTAACTACATACAGGCAAGGCAGTTATCAGTAATAGAAAAAAAGCCGCAGCTTTCGCTCTGGAGGGCGAAAACGCCAAAATGATGGGATTTTTGCCAAAAATATCATTGAAACGGAAGAGAGCTTTTATTTTTTCGATATCCCTAAATTTAGGTCGTGACGCTAACGCTAGGTAGATTTTTTTTGCTAGATTATTTACACAACCAAAATGTTTTTTAGCATCCATGCTTATTGACCCCCAACCAGAGTTTCTCCGCCTAGTCCAAAACGACGAATATCTTCCACCAATCAGCACCTGGACAAGGTTGGGTGGGATATTTTTAATTGGAAGTGTTGGCGCTATTTTCGGACTTACTAGTGTTATTGAATACAATGTAATCGTGAAGGCTGATGCTACTGTCCGCCCAACCGGAGAAATACGGTTAGTGCAAGCAGCAGCTGAGGGAACAATTATAAGCATCAAAGTGAAAGAAAATCAGGTTGTGAAAAAGGGAGATACGATCGCACTGATCGACAACTCCCAATTACAAACTAAAAAAAGCCAAATACTCGGAACTATCCAGCAGAATCAGTTACAACGATCGCAAATCGATGCACAACTCAAAGCCCTAGAAAATCAAATGACTGCTGAGTCCAATGCAATGGGACAGGCGATCACATCCGCAAAAGCAGACTTGAGTCGCAACAAAAGAGACTATGAAGATAAGCAAATCACTACTCAGAAAGACGTACAAGAAATAGAAGCCTCTGTTGAATTAGCTAAAGAGGAACTGAATCGATATCAGCAGTTGGGAAATACAGGGGCGATCGCCACTCTCGAAATTAAAGAAAAAGAAGAAGCTTTTAAAGCTGCTACTGCTAGACTCGAACGCGCTAAAGCTGGACTGAATCCCAGTGATGCTAATGTAGCGATCGCCCAAGAACGCATTGCCCAAGAATCGACAAAGGGTGAGTCTACCCTCGCTCAATTGAACAAAGAAAAAGAGGAAATCATCAGGCGTCAAGTTGAAATCCAAAACCAAATTAGCAGCGCTCAACAAGAACTTAAACAAGTCTTTACGGAACTGCAAAAAACTGTAATTCGTACCTCAGAGGCAGGTACTATCCTCAAACTAGAATTAAGAAATGCTGGGCAAGTTGTCCGTCCTGGGGATGTGATCGCTCAAATTGCTCCCAACAAAGCCCCTTTAGTAATCAAAGCCCGTATTGCCGCTTCTGATATTAGCAAAGTGAAGGTGTGTAAAGTCGTACAAGTAACAAAATGTCCAGAGGGGGAAGTAAAAATGCGGGTTTCTGCCTATCCGTACCCAGATTATGGCATCCTCGAAGGTGCTGTCAGAGGTATTAGTGCCGACGCAATTACATCTCAAGGTAATGGCAACGTTCCAATTGCGCCTTACTATGAGGTGACAATTGAGGCACAGAGACTTTATTTAAAAAAGGGCGATAAATCCTATCCTCTTCAAGCAGGGATGGAAATTACAGCTGAAATCATTTCCAAAAAAGAAACCCTACTAACATTTATTCTGAGAAAAGCAAGGCTGCTAACAGATTTGTAGGTTCCTTCCTGTATCCACGCCATTAAGAACCACTATAACAATTCCATATTCAGGCATTGTTCGCGTACCGTCTCGTAGAGAAGAGAGTTACATAAAAAGAGCAGCATCTTGCGTATTTTACCCCCGCAGTTGCTCCTCTTCCGTTGTGGCTCCGACTCCGATTTAATAATTGTTTAATTTTATATTCTTCAGCAAAATTAATAAGCATATCTACCAAGGCTGTAAACAGTTCAAAAATTTTATTAACTAATTCACAAGCTTGTTTGTGAATATATTCTGCTAAATGCATACTTGCAATAAATTCTTTTGTTTCATGAGAATGAACATTATGATCATTTTCAGCGAGTAAATGAGCATTTACAAAATATGGATACTCTCGATTAGTAAGAACTTTTAATTTTTGAGTGACTGGTGCAGTTATTGACAAAAAAAGATTCGAGATGGATTCTATCGACTCAATACCTACTAGCTTATAAATTGGATTAACTTGAAAACTTATTTGTCTACAAATCACTGTATGCTCACTCCAATTAAATTTTAAAGAGTCAGTGAAATTTAAAAATAGGTTAAGATTCAAGTATTCTAAATTATTTAAAAACCATATCCAATGATTCTCTTCTTCACGGATTTGTTTGTTAACAATATCTGGAATTGAGTTAACTGTTGCTTCTTGTAACCAAACAAACTTGTTTAAATCTCCATATCCCATTACAAAAAGTGCAAAACAAGGAGCAAAAGATAATCTTTGTATAAAATCAATGCTTTTATTTCCTAAAAACTCAAAGAAGGGTAATTGAGCAAATTTGGTTGATTCTTTTTCAATTAATGCAAACACTTTTTTCATGTTGAACTTTCACCTACAATCATTACTTGTTTACTATTGAAGTTCCTCAAGATAAGCTGTCGCGTCTTTAATTTTCTAGAGTGTTTTTGTTGCAACAAAGGTTTCAGAGCATAAAAAGTGCAAGTTAGAGGCGCGAGAGCTTAGTACCTGCTTACTTTACGGTGGGCGCACAAGTTTTATGCAGAGCCAGCCAATTCTTTACAAAAGTTCATAAAAAAGCTTTGCCTGATAATTGGACAGTGCAGTGTCTGTTGAGTTATCAGTTCCGCTCGTAAGTTTTATGCAGAGCCAGCCAATTCTTTACAAAAGTTCACTAACGGCGTTACAGTCAACGTTTTACCCTTATGCGTGGTTAGAGTTTTGTTTTGGTCGCTTGGGCATGGTGGTAAAGCAAACTTTTTATTACCTTTAAAGATAATGATAATCAAAAATAGAGTTAATAGGCTAGCTATTCTAGCCTATTAACCCTCTGCCCCCGCCCGATTATCATTTTTATGAAAAACATTTTGAGTATTTTAACTGATTGACAAAAAGCGCTTTATCCCAAATTTTCACGGATGGGTAGGGGTAGGTTGAAGATTTGATGGTTTAGGTGACTGGGGAATTGAGCCATTCCAAATTTGATTGAATTGATCTGCTGACAACGATTGTAAAAGACTGAGATTAAGCGGCTCTTTACTGATGAATTTAGCGTAGGAAGGCTGCAAATAGGAGCGGTATTCAGGGCGCTTGAGGAGATGGGTTTCCAAAAAAGCGACGCTAAGAGCGTTGAGATAGGAATAAACAGGAGCACGATCGGGGCCGAGCAAGGCAGGTGGCACAGGTAACACATCGTTTTGAGAAGTAGATTCTGCGATCGCCGAAAAGTGGGTGGCATTTTCAATCAAAACTAGATATTTATTGGGATCAGAAAGCCAGGTGAAGGGGCGAATTTGCTCAAATACAGGTGGAGCGAAAATATCTTGACTACCTGCTACCATCATTACCGGAATTTTAATTTGACTTATTCCGTTCTCACCCAAAATTGAACTGTCAATCGGATTAATCGCAATAATCGCCTTGATGCGATCGTCTTTGAGTTCGTAATTTTTCGGGGGTAACTCAATTGCTTGACACTGCAAAGCCAACGACAAATTAAAGGATGAATTATTAGGATTACAGTCTTGGCGGAGTTGGTTAAAGTTAATCTTTGCTCCTGCTAGAGTCAAAACAGTATAACCGCCCAAGGACTGACCAATCGCCCCAACTTGCTCAAAATTGAGTTTTCCTTGGAGAGTGGGATCGGATTTTTCCAGTCGTTCGAGTTCATCGAGTATATACTTAATATCCAAAGGTCGGTTGATAAATTCTGCTGCGTCTGGCGGCCCTGCCAAACCCGCAAAGTATTGCTGAAAGCGTTTGGCATTACTACCAGGGTGTTCCAGTACAGCAACGGCAAAACCATAGGATGCTAGATGTTGAGCCAGGTAGACAAAGGTAGAGCGGTCTTCGGCAATGCCATGAGAAATTACAATCAGGGGAAAGGGAGGCGACAGAGAGTTCTGAGTTGTCAGTTGTGAGTTTTGAGTTGCAGGCACATAGATATCCACGGGTAAACGGCGATTGCGAGAAACGTCATTTAGCTCGAAGGTTTTTTTCTGCCAGCGTAATTTTCCTGGCGATCGCAAATCTGGCATTTGGGAGAAGTCAGTAGTTGAATTGGCTGCTTGAGCGATCGCTTCTTTTTGAAGAGAGGCAACAACTTCATCCTTCTTTTTGAGCAATTGTGACAAGTCATCGACTATCCTTAGCCCTTCTGTGAAATTCACCCGTATAGTATTGCTAGGAAATTTCCGCAGCAAATTCACCACTGTTAAGCCTTTTTGATCAGCAGCAGCCAAAATCAAAGAGGCACGTATGGCATAGAAGCCATTCTTTCGAGACTCAGTGAGGAGTAATTTTCCCAGCTGTTGCATCAGCTGCTCGCCTATAGGTGAGTAGGTAACTTGAGATACTAGTGTAGGAGTGACATTGAAGCGTTGCTGGAGTAGATCCCGCAGTTGAGCGAGTTGTTGAGGAGTAGCACGATTAGCATAAAATGAAAAGTCTTGATCGATTTTGCCTTCTTTAGCAAAAGTTTCTAGCGAGTCCACGGATAAGTAGAATTCGCCGAAGGGAGGGTAATAAAAGCTAATGCGTTCAGCTCCCAATCCGGGAGTAGCAGTCAAAAAAGTAGATAGCAAACCTAAACCCAGGTATCTCAAAAATTTTTTCATTAGAAAAACCCACTGTCTAACCCTGCCAAAAAAGTTTGGGCGCAAAGGAAAGCGGGGCGGGATTTATGACCGCTTTCCTGTTTACACAGGCTACAAGCACAAGAAAGCAAGTACTTGCATCCATAGTTTCGCACATACGCAATAACCGACATTGAATTAAATTTCAGGATCGTAGGGGCACACAGCTTTTATTGGTGTCAACTTAACGTTAAATCAGCGGTTATAAACCTCGTCTACCAGGCTTTACCCGCTCCGTTCGCACAGATGTGATCCCCTAATTATTGTCCTGAATGATCAAAATATATGGGTAGCAAATTTTTGAGCCAAACAGCATCAGTAGAGCGATAATAGATATAGAGATCAAAATATGTTATATGTCCTTCTCCTCCGGTGCCTGTTGTGTTGTCGTCCTCAACCAACAACAAGAGCAAAATCAAAATATCTGCTACCAAAACCAGTGCCAGGATGTGCCAGTTAACCACAGCAAGAGCATGGTTAAAAGTTGCACTGTAGTTGAAAATGGTCGGGTTGTGGTTAAACCCTTACAACTACCACTCAATCAGACTTCCGAGTAACTTTCAGGCATTTTAACTCTTTTCATCTAAAGGGAAAACATCGTGGAAGCGGTTGTAATCAATGTAGCGATGTCCATCGGGTGTGTGGTGGAAGATATCGGCAAATTGATTGTTCCACAAAATCTCATTAGCACCATAAGTATGACGGGCATGGACAACCTGTGAAACCGTTTCATCAAGGCCACTCAAAGAGACGATCAGAATAGTATTTGTCTGGGTTAACGATTCTGGTGTCATCCCATATAGAGGACTAAACTCATCAATGACATGCATCACTGACCAGCTTAACGTGAAGCTAGGTGTTTGGTTCGTCAGCAGTTTGAGATCGTGGAACCGACGCATGAACTGCCCTTCTAGGGTTACTTCGTCGCGCATTAAGTAGACTCGCATCTGCGCCTCCAGAATTATATTGCGACGCTTATTAGCGCTGCGAAATACGAGAGTCGGCATCGCATTATGAGGTGTAATTACAGCAACACGGCTAAAGACCACACGGGCTGTAGGTCGGGAGAATCGAGCAAACGCTAGTCCTGTCATCACAGCAATTCCCACCAAACCGATCATTGCTTCAATGGTGACAATAATGTTGGCGTAAGTTGTTTTAGGATACATTGCCCCATAGCCGATGGATGCTAGGGTTTGCACGCTAAAGAAAAAGACATCTAAAAAAGAGCCAGGTTGGGCGTTGGCAATACAATCTCCTCCTATCAAGTAAGCTAGGGCAAATAGAGCATTAATAGTTATATAGGAAGTAAAAATCAGGATCAGAAAGGCAGTCCAGGGAATCGTTAGCAGTAGATGATAGGGATCGCGCCAGTAGGAATGCCATGCACCTATACCCATAATCTCAAATTTTCCATCTCGAACTTGAATCTGAATAGGTGGAATCAGACGCTGTTGTTTCTTCCGTGAAAGTTTCTTCAGTCGAAATCTCATTGCAAGTAGCCAAAAGAACGGCAACTGCTTAGTATTGTAAATTAAGTTGCTTTGGAGACATTCCACTTACCCGCAAGGGAACGGGAAACTTCACCTTTCTTTTCTTATAGCTATTTTCAGGTAAATAGACTAGCGGGGTAAGGGTACAGTAATGCTGTGCCCCTACGACAGATGTAGTTCAAACAAATGAAAACTGCTATGAAAGGGAACTCTTAACAGGGAAAATTAAGCCAGACACAAGGGGATTGGGTTTCAACCTAGCTTGCGATCCAAGGATTTTTTCGCCCACGAGGGGCGAAAGCGCGTAGCGGGACGAAGTACGGCT
>NZ_JABXKM010000190.1 GCF_017115025.1 Nostoc sp. NOS(2021)
ACCAATAACTATTTGATTATTTTCAATATTTATATTAGTTACATTAACTACTGCTTTATCAGGCGATAAATCTAAGCCTGGAACCTTTATCGACTGATTTTTATACCCTGCATCATCAAGCCATTCAGAAATATTTCGCCAATTTTCTAACTTTTCATCAGACTTATCCAACAGACTTTTTACATACCTATATATAGTTGCACAGAGGTCAGTTTCCACACCCTTCCCATTTTTACCAAGTTTCTCAGCGATTTCAGCCGGACTGAAGCCACAAAGCAAACCTCGTAAGTGTCGCTTTTCCACTGGTGTCAAACGCTTACCTTTCACTGATGACAAATCGGAGTAAAGGGTTTCCAAGTCCCAGCTATTCGCTGCTTGTGTAAAGGGTTCATTGCTGGATGCCATAATCAAATTTTGAAGATTGCCTTAAATTTCCTGATGTAATCTTACCATTATCCCTGATGGCAGCTAGGGGAGAATTAGCTTTTAGTTAAAATATACTGAGACTAAAGAAACAAAAGTTACATCATTTTGGGTGTTCTATTATGGATAAGCTAGTTGACAAAATCGCGGCATTAGGTGTGCCTGGTCTTGTACTTTTGGTTGCTATGGCTTTTACGGGATGGGCTGGAGCGGCTGCAATAACTACAGCTTTAGCAGTACTCGGTGGACCATTGGGAATGCTTGGAGGAATTGCTGTACTTGTCTTGCTCTCTCTAATGTCACAAGGATTAGCTGAGTATGGATTTGAAGCAATTTTTAAGTCTACTGTAGAGCAACTTAGAACACAAGGGAAATCTAAATCAGATATAGAACGCGAGATTGAATCCTACCCTATTTCAAGCGATTTGAAGTTGAAGATAAAGGATTATTTGACAAAACTTGCATAGCTAAGATACTTTTTACTATCTTATTAATCGATACTTAAAACAACAAAATTGACTATGAACACTAATCAAGAACAAGAATTAACTCAAAATCCTGTATCTCAATCAGGGGAAAATAATCAAACGATTGAAGGAGTACAAAAAGCAGATTTTTATAAAAATATAAGTTCATTTTTACAACCTATACTATCAGGTTTAAACAAGCTGTTTGTTGCCTTATTTAAACCTAATTCACCATCCAACCCTGTTGATGATGGAACTTTTTCTCAGAAGACAGAGCGTATTCGCGCCTATAGTGATTTTATTAAATCTGCATCTAAATTCATTTGGATTGGTGTTGTTTTCATAATCATTATTCAAGTATGGGGTAATTTTTCGCTCAATCACATCAGCGATGCATCTAAACGTAAATCAAATACTGTCACCATTAACATTCCTGAACAAAAGCTATCTCAAATGTCTGATGATGTTGCAAATGCTCTTGGCAAGGCATTAGTTAGTGCCAGAGCATCTGCATCGAATAATCTGGAACAATGGCATGATGAGGTAATGCGACGTGTAGACCATCCGTTTCTCGATTGGTACTACAATTATTTTACTCAGTGGGGTGTTGGTGTAGAAGCTATTTGGGTAAATGTTAGTGCTACTTCAGAAGAAGAAAAAGCTGAAAAATTAATTGGAAGTTTCCAAAATGAATTTACGAAAAAAGTTCTCCAACCATCATCAATGCAACTTGAGATGGAACGTTTTACAAGAGAAGCAATTGATAAATATGTATCCGAAGCTAATCAAAAATTAGCAGGAATCCAAAGTCAGTATCAGATTCCCCAACCTGTTTGGGAGGAATTTTTAGAAGGTTTAGGAAGTACAACATATAATACAGGTAGCAAAGAGCAAAATCTCTCTATTCGCGCACTTTCCCGTGGTACAGGTTATCTAGCTGCAAGTGCAATGATGAAAGCTGTTAGTGTTATTGGTACTAAGAAAATTGCTACGGCAACTGTGAGTAAAGCAACTTCTAAAATAGTTGCTAAAATAGCAACTAAAACTGCAACAAAGGTAGCAACAGAAGGGACAGGTGAAGTTGCTGCTGGACTTTTAGGTTTAGAACTACTTAATCCTATTGCTGGCTTAGGAGTTTTAGCATGGGATATCTGGGAGCATTATCATACAGTTAAAGTAGAAAGACCAATTCTAAGAGAAAACCTCAACAATTATTTGGATGAGGTAAAAGACTCATTACTGAATGATAAAGAAAATGGAGTTTTGTCTTCAGTAAATAAATTTCATGACGGAATTCTGGATACTTTAAATAGCAAGCCAATATTAGCTAAATAAAAGTTGCTTGTTCGGAAGCAGATAACGGGTTTCTGTTGTTTGGTTTTGATAATCCAATACGATTCAGATAAGACTAAAACCTTTATGTAGTGGACAGTGTAGAGACGCGAAATTTCGCGTCTCTACAGGTCTATCTATGGTTCTCCAAAAAATCCTTAACTGAACTGTACTGGTTGATAATCTCTCAATTTAACCCGAAAGAAACCCTGTTTATCTACTATTTAGTATAAATTATGACTATAGAATTAAAAGTCTGTCTATGCAAGTTTTGTTTTGTAACTGCACTAAAATCGCTAAATAGTTATTTAACTATACTATTAATATGTAACAAAAAATTTACAAACAAGTGAGTAATAAATTTTATACACAGTAAAGAATTACAAATAAATATTTCGTTTTTTATATCGATTTGTGTCAGATAGACGATAAAATGCCCAGTGGGCAAGCGTTTTCTGATAAAAAACACATATTGCCGAAAAATAACGAAGTCAACTGTGGCGGCTGATGCCGCTAAGAACTTCCAGTAGAGAACACGCATCAAAGGAGCCGAAGAAGCATGTTCACACACGTCAAGTCCACCATTAGACACATTGCGCCTGATAATTTACGCGGACGTAATTTAATCAAGGTGGTCTATGTCGTGCTTGAGTCCCAGTACCAGAGTGCTTTGTCGCAAGCGGTTCGCACGATTAACGCGAACAATCCCGACTTGGCGATTGAAATCAGTGGGTACTTGATTGAGGAACTCCGCGACCCAGAGAACTATGAGGAGTTCAAACGAGAAATTGAGAGTGCGAATATCTTCATCGCTTCCCTCATTTTCATCGAAGACTTAGCACAGAAAGTAGTAGCAGCAGTAGAACCACACCGCGATCGCCTGGATGTTTCCGTTGTCTTTCCCTCGATGCCAGAAGTAATGCGCCTGAGTAAAATGGGCAGCTTTTCCCTGGCACAATTGGGTCAGTCAAAAAGTGCGATCGCGCAATTCATGCGGAAACGCAAAGAAAAATCCGGCGCGGGTTTCCAAGATGGGATGCTGAAGCTTTTGCGAACACTGCCGCAAGTGCTGAAGTTTCTACCAATGGATAAGGCACAGGATGCCCGAAATTTCATGCTCAGTTTTCAGTATTGGCTAGGTGGTTCTCCAGAAAACCTGGAAAACTTCTTGCTGATGCTAGCTGATAAATACGTATTGAAAGATTTAGAGAAACAAAATTTTGCACCTTCTACATATCAACAGCCAGTGGTTTATCCCGATTTAGGGATTTGGCATCCTTTGGCTCCCAGTATGTTTGAAGATGTCAGAGAGTACCTCAATTGGTATACAGCTCGTAAGGATATTTCTAGCGATCTTAAAGATCCCTTAGCTCCTTGTGTCGGGTTAGTATTGCAACGCACTCACCTAGTTACAGGGGATGATGCCCATTATGTAGCAATGGTGCAGGAGTTGGAAGCACTAGGGGCACGGGTATTACCAGTTTTTGCTGGTGGTTTGGATTTCTCCAAACCTGTAGATGCCTACTTCTATGAACCAACTACCAACATACAGTTAGTAGATGCAGTGATATCGCTGACTGGTTTTGCTTTAGTGGGTGGCCCAGCCAGACAAGATCATCCCAAAGCAATTGAATCACTCAAACGCTTAAACCGTCCTTATATGGTGGCGTTACCCTTAGTATTCCAAACCACAGAAGAGTGGATGGATAGCGATTTAGGGTTACATCCGATACAAGTAGCTTTGCAAATTGCGATTCCCGAATTGGATGGGGCAATTGAGCCGATTGTATTATCAGGTAGGGATGGGACTACCGGGAAAGCGATCGCACTGCGCGATCGGGTGGAAGCTGTAGCCGAACGCGCCTTAAAATGGGCTAACCTCCGCCGCAAGCCGAAGCTGGATAAGAAAGTCGCCATCACCGTTTTCAGCTTCCCGCCAGATAAAGGCAACGTCGGAACCGCCGCCTACTTGGATGTATTCGGCTCAATCTACGAGGTGATGAAAGCCCTCAAAAATAACGGCTACGACTTACCAGAATTGCCAGAATCCGCCGAAGCGTTGATGCAAGAAGTCATCCACGACGCCCAAGCGCAGTACAATAGCCCAGAACTGAACGTTGCTTACAAAATGTCGGTTCCTGAGTATGAGGCGTTGACCCCATACTCTCAACGTTTAGAGGAAAACTGGGGCCCACCTCCCGGACATCTCAACAGCGACGGGCAAAACTTGCTGATTTATGGTAAGCAATTCGGTAACGTTTTTATCGGTGTCCAACCCACATTTGGTTACGAAGGCGACCCGATGCGGTTGTTATTCTCCCGTTCAGCTAGTCCTCACCACGGTTTTGCTGCCTACTACACATACCTAGAGCAAGTTTGGAAAGCTGATGCTGTACTGCACTTTGGTACCCACGGTTCCTTGGAATTCATGCCAGGTAAACAGATGGGGATGTCTGGTGACTGTTATCCAGATAACTTGATTGGCTCAATTCCCAACCTGTATTACTACGCAGCGAATAATCCGAGTGAAGCAACAATTGCCAAACGCCGGAGTTATGCCGAAACAATTTCCTACTTGACACCGCCGGCAGAAAATGCTGGTTTGTATAAAGGCTTGAAGGAACTCAGCGAGTTAATTGCTTCTTACCAAACTTTGAAAGATAGTGGACGCGGCATTCCCATTGTCAACAGCATCATGGATAAATGCCGGATTGTGAATCTGGATAAGGATATTAACCTGCCAGAAACCGATGCCAAGGAGATGAGTGCCGACGATCGCGATAATATTGTTGGCAACGTTTACCGCAAGTTGATGGAAATTGAGTCGCGGTTGTTGCCTTGTGGGTTGCACGTCATTGGTAAACCGCCAAGTGCAGAAGAAGCGATCGCAACTCTGGTTAACATTGCTAGTCTAGATCGTCAAGAAGAAGGACTTCAAGGCTTACCGGGAATTATCGCTAACAGCATTGGGCGTAACATTGATGATATTTACCAAAATAATGACAGAGGCATTTTACAAGATGTCCAGTTATTGCAAGATATCACCTTAGCAACCCGTGCAGCAGTTACCGCCCTTGTCCAAGAGCAAATCGACGCGGAAGGGCGAGTTTCTCTGGTTTCCCGGTTGAATTTCTTCAACATGGGCAAAAAAGAACCTTGGGTAGAATCATTGCATAAAGCAGCTTATCCCAAAGTTGACACAGCCACACTCAAACCCCTATTTGAGTATTTGGAATTCTGCCTCCAGCAAGTTTGTGCCGATAACGAACTAGGGGCATTACTCAGAGGCTTGGAAGGTGAATACATCCTACCTGGCCCTGGTGGCGATCCTATCCGCAACCCGGATGTATTGCCCACAGGTAAGAATATCCATGCTTTAGATCCTCAATCCATCCCAACAACAGCAGCAGTACAATCAGCCAAAATCGTTGTAGACAGGCTCTTGATCCGTAACAAGGCGGAAAACGAAGGAAAATGGCCAGAAACCATCGCCTGCGTCCTCTGGGGAACCGATAACATCAAAACTTACGGCGAATCCCTAGCGCAAATTATGTGGATGGTGGGCGTGCGTCCAGTTCCCGATGCCTTGGGACGGGTGAACAAGTTGGAATTGATATCTTTAGAAGAGTTGGGACGCCCCAGAATTGATGTGGTAATCAACTGTTCTGGTGTATTCCGCGACTTGTTCATCAACCAAATGAATCTGCTAGACCAAGGCGTGAAGATGGCGGCTGAGGCAGATGAACCTTTAGAAATGAACTTTGTTCGCAAACACGCTTTGCAGCAAGCTGAGGAAATGGGAATTAATCTGCGTCAAGCAGCGACGCGCGTTTTCTCCAACGCTTCTGGTTCCTACTCGTCAAATATCAACTTGGCGGTAGAAAACAGCACTTGGGATAGCGAAGCCGAGTTGCAGGAAATGTATCTCAACCGGAAATCCTTCTCCTTCAATTCCGATAACCCCGGAATCATGGACGAATCCCGGCAGATTTTTGAAAGTACATTGAAAACTGCTGATGCAACTTTCCAAAATCTCGATTCTTCCGAGATTAGCTTAACGGACGTTTCCCACTACTTTGATTCTGATCCTACTAAGCTGGTGGCAAGTCTGCGGGGTGATGGTAAAAAACCAGCATCTTATATTGCAGATACAACCACAGCTAATGCACAGGTGCGGACATTATCAGAAACCGTGCGTTTGGATGCGCGTACTAAATTATTAAATCCCAAGTGGTACGAGGGGATGTTATCTCACGGTTACGAAGGTGTGCGCGAACTCTCCAAGCGGTTGGTGAATACAACGGGTTGGAGTGCGACTGCTGGCGCTGTGGATAACTGGATTTATGAGGATACTAACGAAACCTTCATCAAAGATGAAGAAATGCAGAAGCGGTTGCTGAACCTTAATCCCCATTCTTTCCGCAAGATTGTATCAACTTTGTTGGAAGTGAATGGACGCGGTTATTGGGAGACTAGCGACGAGAATTTAGATCGTCTGCGCGAGTTGTACCAAGAGGTTGAAGACCGGATTGAAGGAATTGAGTAAGTTGATACATCATCAATAAGGTAGAAGGCACGGTGATACCGTGCTTTCTGCGTTTATATCGTGTTGACAACCGATGTTTGTATAAACATCGTTTTTTTTTGTTGACATTCTTATAATGTTTGTGCAAACATCTAAGATAGACAAGTTTATACGATAGCTGTTTACAAAAACAAGCGTAAGATTTTTCTTAAAACTCAATTTTACTAGGAGCAAATCAATGGCTTTAGTTATCCCATGTGTAAAAGGACGGATGGGTAATACTGACTTTTACCAAGCAAAAATGAGCGCACGCGATCTGGTACAAGGGGTACGTGCTGCCAGCTCACTCGAAGAATGGAAAGGAATGAGCATTGAGGAGCGAATGCAACGTGAACCAGACCTAAAACGAATTAAAGGAGAGATTGCTCCTTACATTGCTGGAACACAGGATCGCTTCTTTGGTGCAGTGATTGTACTGGTATACAAAGGAGAGATTTACTTTGACAGCATCAAAGATTGGGTATCTAGCAAAGCTCCACGAGCCTACCAATCAGTAGCAGATGATATAGGTGTCATCACGATTGATGGTGGATCTCTCATTATGTTAGACGGTCAGCACCGCCTTTTAGCTCTTGAAATGGTCATCAAGAAGCCAGATGAGGTAAGTGGAGAGTGCCGTGAGGAAGTGCCAAACGATGATATATGCGTCATTTTCATAAATCATGAAGATAACGAGAAAACTCGGCGCATCTTCAACAAGGTCAACCGCTATGCTAAAACTACCAGCCGGGGTGACAATATCATCACCAGCGAGGATGATCGCAGCGCAATTATTGCGCGTAAGTTGCTACTTGATGGAGCACCATTGGGTGTGAAGGCAAACGGCAGCAGTGATGTAATTGTTGAGTGGAAGAACAACACTCTTGCGGCTCGAAGCACGAAGCTGACAACCATCAGCGTTGTTTATGAGAGTGTCAAGCTCATTCTTGCTCATAATAGTGTGCCACTTGATCCAACTGTCCGCCCTACTGAAGAGGAACTTGAAGAATACTATGGATGGGCTGAACAATTGTGGAATACTGTCTTAGAAAAGTTGCAGCCTTATCGTGAGGCACTTATCGACAGTAGCCAGATTCCAGAAATGCGTAAAGATAACCATCCATACTCACTGTTGTTTAAATCAGCTGCACAAATTGCTTTATTCAAAGGTGTAATTATTGCAATACGCGGTGATCTCATAAGCCTAGATCAAGCAGTGCAACGAGCTAACAAAATTGATTGGAGGATGTCTTCAGAAATTTGGACAAATGTGCTTGTAACTCCTGGAGGAACTATGGCTAGAGCGCAACAGGCACAAAATTTAGGAGGAAAACTGATTGCGTATTTGATTAGTGCCGACAAAATGACACAGGAAGAAATTGAGGCTCTTCAGCGAGAATATAACAACGCACATGGAGTCGATATTAATGACCCTGACGCTGAATTAATACCATTGCCAAAACCTGTAGTGGAGACAGTATCCCAAACTGTACGAGCTTCAGCTTAATTGCTTAAATTGCAATTTTCACAAGTTTAGCAGCTTTTACAAGGAACTACAGTGTTGGTAGCTCCTTGCAAAATTTACCCAAAGCGCGATCGCACTCACTCTTGCACAACAGCGATCGCTTTATTTTTGAGGTTTTCTGTAAGGCGATCGCACTCACTCTTGGACAACAGGCGATCGCTTTATTCTTGAGGTTTTCTTCAAGGCGATACCTACGGTGAGCTACGCTAACGCACTCACTCTTGCATACAGGGCGATCGCTTAGTTTTTGAGGTTTTCTGCAAGGCTAACGCTCACTCTTCCATACAAGCGATCGCTTAGTTTTTGAGGTTTTTTGCAAGGCGATCGCACTTCCACAACAGGCGATCGCTTTATTTTTGAGGTTTTCTGTAAGGCGATCGCACTCACTCTTCCATAAGAGGCGATCGCTTTATTTTTGAGGTTTTCAGCAAGGCGACGCCGAATAGCCCGTCGTAGACATCGCTCACTCTTGGACAACAGGCGATCGCTTTGTTTTTGAGGTTTTCTGTAAGGCGACGCCGAATAGCCCGTCGTAGACATCGCACACTCTTCGACAACAGGCGATCGCTTTCTATAATATCATCATAAAATAAGTGTAACCTCTAGGCTTCATTGCCTATACTGCTGATGAACGCCCTAACCGTTAACCTTAAACCTGTGCTGGAATTGACAGATGAGCAGTTTTTCCAGCTTTGTCAAGCAAACCGCGATTTGAGATTTGAACGCACTGCAACCGGAGAACTAATTATCATGCCACCAACCGGGGGAGAAACCGGAAATCGTAACGCTGGGCTAACTGCTCAACTTTGGATTTGGAACGAGCAAAATAAACTGGGTATTGCCTTTGATTCCTCCACAGGTTTTAAACTTCCCAATGGTGCAGACCGTTCACCTGATGCTTCTTGGTTGAGACTGGAACGCTGGAATGTACTGACTCAAGAACAACAAACAAAATTTATACCACTTTGTCCTGATTTTGTTGTTGAGTTACTTTCGCCAAGTGATAGTTTGAAAGTTGCTCAGGAAAAGATGAGGGAATATATAGATAATGGTGTGCGTTTGGGTTGGTTAATTAATCGCAAATCTCGACAAGTGGAGATTTATAGACCCGGAAAAGAAGTTGAGGTGTTGGAATCGCCTGTTACCTTGTCAGGGGAAGATGTGTTAAATGGCTTTGTGTTAAATCTTGGACTAGTGTGGTAACAGAATGAAGGCATCCATTGTCAAATAATTTATGTAGGTTAAGAAGGTCAAAATTGAAATGATTCAAACATTTCAAAATAAATCATTAGAAAATTTATTTAGAGAAAATTTTAATAAAGGAGTTCCTGCAAACTTAGAAAAGAAAATTAGGATCAGACTTGAAGTTATAGATTCAGCATTAATTGTAGAAGATATTAGATTACCGGGTTATGATTTACATGAATTAAAAGGAGATAGGAAAGGAACTTGGTCAATTAAGGTATCAGGAAACTGGCGTATAACTTTTAAATTTGAAGACGGTGATGCTTATGATGTTAATCTTGAAGATTATCATTAAGTCTTGTGTTAATATGATCTTAATTGGCTAGACAATGCTAAATAAGGTTGACCAAATTATTAAGTAAGAAGTATTAATTATGGATAATTGGCAAGATATTACTGATGATAGATTAGTAAGACCAATACATCCTGGCGAAGTAATTGCAGATATTTTAGATGATTTAGATATTAATACCACAAATTTTGCAGAAAATTTAGGAGTATCTAATCAAACAATTCAGGAAATTATTAATGGTCAAAGATCAATTACAGTAGATATAGCAATACGTCTTGGTAAAGCTTTAGGAAATGGCCCAAGACTTTGGCTTAATCTTCAGCAAAAAGTTGATCTCTGGGATGCTTTGCAAAGCCATAAAGAAGAATATGATCAAGTCATGACATTGGTTTAGAAGAAATTGTGAATAATTATTTTTTGAATAATTTAAATTTACAGCAATTGTCAGGTAAATAAACCAAATTTTTAAATCTCACACATTCGCCATTAGGCGTTCACGCAGGGTAGGCACAAAGGAAGAAAGAGATTCATTGATGGTGTATCTAAATAAAACACAATATAACTGTACAACCCAGGATAGTCATTTATTTTCCTATTTATGACAGAGCATTAGCTTACTCTGTTTTTATTAATTTATAATAAATTATACGTTATTAAAAGCAATTATATAGTAATTTTACGCATACCATTTAATAATAGAGTGTAATTCTCAATGACTTTTAATGGTAATGCTTCTTTGAAAACAGATAAGAAGGAAATATCCTATAAAATCAACCCTTCTCATAGAAGAAGTGGAAATCCTAACAAATCTATATGGACTATTACACAAGATGAAGAAATTACTTGTTTTCAATTAGCTCTTTCAAAAGGTTGGTTGGAGGAAAAAACAGGTTGGGGAATTAAGCAGAATCAAATAGGTAAATTAGAACAAATAGGTTTATCGCCATTACAAGAACCTTTAAAAATAGCCAAATTTAGAGATGATAGTCAAACTAAAGAGTGGCATGGTCATCCTGCTGATTACCAGAATAATCAACAAGATAGACCTTCTACAAAAATTTTGCAAATTTGGAGGAACGACGGAATAATTGCCAAGCATCACATCACAAAAATACGGAGTGGAAAACAATGCAACCTTTAAAGCTCATAATTGAAGGTGACTTTTGGGATTGTCAAATATATAGAAATCGGCTTTATTTGTGGTACATGGATGGTTCTGTAGGTGTGTATCGTTGGGATGACATCATCAGTTCAATTTTTAAGGATCAAATAGATGATTTTCTTGTAAAAAGTGCTTTTATAGAAGGTGATTATTTATATAAACTGAATAACCAGCCGATATTAAATGATCCAGAAATTAAAAATCTATTTTTAAAGAAAATTAAAAAGTTATCAGCTAAAAACTTGTTAATCTCAAATAAAAAACTAAGAAAATTTGAATATTCCAGACAGGATAATTAGGTATTAAAAAGTGGTAATACTTCCGATAAAATTGTTTTCTGTTCATCCAAATTGCTACTACCCATTTTTGATAATAACTCAAAATATATTGGGAAGCTTCTTTTATCCCAAATTACACTAACCATGAACAGATTTATACAACCCCAATTTGTGCGGTCAATTGCTAGATAAATTATTTTTTGAGGTTCAAAATATGTTGATAACCATGCGGTAACTATTGGGAACCAAATTTTTTTGATAGAAAGATTTGGTAATGACAAAAATCTCTGAAGCCTCTTTCTTCTACTTTCAAATGTTATAGGAATTGGTAAAGCATTGGACAAAGCTTCTAAACTGACTTTTTTAATCGATTGCAGCACAGTTATCAAAATTTGTAGCAAGAGATATTTGGCAGTACTCAGTTGACTTCTGAGATGTGTTTGGTAGAATTTAGGTAACATTATCAATAGATAGGTCTTCTTGACAAAACTAGACCTATCTTTTTCTACCATAAATTACTGCATTCTTTACCTAATAAGCTTTTTAGCCTATTTCGTCGCCCCGTCAGGTGGGATTGTCCGCTTTTATCAATTAGCGCATCAAAAAATACCATAGGTATGGCAGCTGGAGATGAAGGTGCTTTTGAACTACATCTTAATAACTATAGCTATGGAATTGAATCACTTGGTCTTGAAGAAGTTGATAACAAAGTTTACAGAGTTAGCAATAGGCATTCTTCGTTAGTAAATTGGGCTTTTGCAAGCTTATATATTTCCTCTTATGTTTCCTCAGGCTTTCTTGCAGCTTTTGGCTGGGATAACAATAAAAACAGTAATATCGAAAGCAGAAATAGGAATTTTAAAAGAATCATTCCTGATACAGAAGTATTTAAAAAATCAGGTTTTAGCTGGGGTTGCCAAGAGAAAATCTATATGGCTAATTCTAATCGTATTGATGTTGTTCACTACACCCAGTCAAAAGTCTCTAATGATAATAAAGGTGCTTTTTCATTATTGGAACCTTTTTCAAATGATTCAAATTCAGGTAAAATAATTAGTGCTGGTACTGCTTATTTTGGCGTGATTGTAGAATATGATGAGTCATTAACTGTTTTATGTAGCGATCAAGAAATTATAAATTTTTCTGAGCCTGTAGTTCGTTGGAGAGTTTACCCTCGTTCAATTAGGTATGAAAATCATCTTCACGTTATCTATGAAGATAGATTAGAAATTTACTCTTTTAATCATGATTATTTCATTAAGCAAGAAGACAAAATTCTGGGTATTCAGTATAAAAAGGAAATAACTAATAAGAATAATAGATAAATATAACAATTATATAAATATTTACTTATTTCAAAAGGTGGATATATGCAAAATCTCGTTGTAAATACAAGGAGGCGCAATTTTGGAAGTCTAAGAGGCGATCGCTTTGTTTTTGAGATTTTCTGAAAGGCGATCGCTTTATTTTTGAGGTTTTCTGCAAGGCGTAGGCGTAGCCCGTCGTAGACATCGCTCACTCTTACATACAAGCGATCGCTTTATTTTTGAGGTTTTCTGCAAGGCGTAGGCGTAGCCCGTCGTAGACATCGCTCACTCTTACATACAAGCGATCGCTTTATTTTTGAGGTTTTCTGCAAGGCGTAGGCGTAGCCCGTCGTAGACATCGCTCACTCTTACATACAAGCGATCGCTTTATTTTTGAGGTTTTCTGCAAGGCGTAGGCGTAGCCCGTCGTAGACATCGCTCACTCTTTCATAACAGGCGATCGCTTTCTATAATACCATCATAAAATAAGTGTAACCTCTAGGCTTCATTGCCTATCCTGCTTATGAACGCCCTAACCGTCAACCTGAAACCTGTGCTGGAATTGACAGATGAGCAGTTTTTCCAGCTTTGTCAAGCAAACCGCGATTTGAGATTTGAACGCACTGCAACCGGAGAACTAATTATCATGCCACCAACCGGGGGAGAAACCGGAAATCGTAACGCTGGGCTAACTGCTCAACTTTGGATTTGGAACGAGCAAAATAAACTGGGTATTGCCTTTGATTCCTCCACAGGTTTTAAACTTCCCAATGGTGCAGACCGTTCACCTGATGCTTCTTGGTTGAGACTGGAACGCTGGAATGTACTGACTCAAGAACAACAAACAAAATTTATACCACTTTGTCCTGATTTTGTTGTTGAGTTACTTTCGCCAAGTGATAGTTTGAAAGTTGCTCAGGAAAAGATGAGGGAATACATAGATAATGGTGTGCGTTTGGGTTGGTTAATTAATCGGAAATCGCGGCAAGTGGAGATTTATCGGCAAGGCCAAGAGGTTGAGGTGTTGGAATCGCCTGTTACTTTGTCAGGAGAAGATATTTTACAGGGGTTTATTTTAAATATTGAAGCGATTTGGTAACTGAATAACAAAACAAGAGTCATGACAAATGTTTATGCTCAACAACTAGAATTATTTCAATTATTTGAACCTGCAAGTATCATAATTTCTCACTCAAAATTTACATTTATAGATTTATTCGCTGGCATAGGTGGATTTAGAATTCCTCTGCAAGAGTTAGGAGGAATATGTCTAGGCTATTCGGAAATTGATAAAGAAGCTATTAAAGTTTACCAAAATAATTTTATTCGTGATGCCAATACTAACGAAGCATATTTAGGAGATATTACTAATTTAAATAAGCTCCCATTTGAAATAGATTTGCTAGTTGGCGGTGTTCCTTGTCAACCTTGGTCAATAGCTGGTAAATTACAAGGTTTAGACGACCCCAGAGGTAAGCTATGGATTGATGTTTTTAGAGTCGTCAAAGCTAACCAGCCCAAGGCATTTATATTTGAAAATGTTAAAGGTTTAACAGAGCCAAGAAATAGAAATAGCCTGGAATATATACTTAATAATCTTACAGCATGTGGTTATGTAGTTAAATACCAAGTGCTTAATTCCTACGATTTTGGTTTACCTCAAGATAGAGATAGAATATTTATTGTTGGAATTAGAAATGATATTGATAAATGCTGGGCTTTTATCTTTCCTCACTCCTTAGATAAACAGCTAAAACTTTATGATGTAATTGCTGGTATTCAACATAGTAATTTTGCGAAAAAGAAATTTCCACCAGAAATTTTATTTTCTGATGGTAAAATCCCAGCATCTAGAGGTAGATTTCAAAAAATAGATGAATTAAATGATTTTTTCACTTTTGCTGATATTAGAGATGGACATACTACTATTCATTCTTGGGACTTAATAGAAACAACTTTAAGAGAAAAACTCATTTGTCAAACTATATTGAGAAATAGAAGAAAGAAAATTTATGGACTTAAAGATGGTAATCCTTTAGAGCTTAAAGTATTACAAGCTCTCATTCCTAGTTTACAGATTGAAGAAATAAACACTTTAGTAGCTAAAGAAATTCTACATCTTGTCGAAGGTAAAGGCTATGAATTTGTTAATTCTAAAATTTCTTCAGGAATTAATGGAATTTCTAAAATATTCTTGCCTCATGCTGAGGCTATTGCAACTTTAACAGCAACCGGAACTAGAGACTTTGTTGCAACTATATCTATAGAATGTCAGGAGCCAGAAGCATATAAGCAAACTTTTATTCAAGAAATTTATATCAAAAAGAAATATAAACCTTTAACAGCTAAAGATTATGCTATATTACAAGGATTTCCAGAAACTTTTAAAATCGCTGAGAGTGAGAGTACAGCGAAGCATCAATTTGGTAATGCGGTTTCCGTTCCTGTCGTTTACCATTTAGCAAAAGCTTTGTTAAATATAATTCTACAGGTTTAATTTTCAATATGGCAGCTATTAGTTTAAACACTCACGTAGCAATTAAAGGTTATTTAGAGGGTTTTATTCAGGGTCTGATAGATGAATATAAAGGACGTAAAATTTTAAAGCCTAATAGTGCAGTAGAGTATCTATCAAGATATTCGTCTAACGGAGAATTAAAGCCATTTCAAGCGGCACTTATACCACCAGAATTAATACGTATCAATCAATTTGAACGTGGCTTGAGTACCAGATTGGGAAATTCTCTAGAAGAATGCGCTCGCTTAATTGCTCTAGAACATCACCAAGATGTACGTCGAGGTTATGATGTTAAAGCGGAAGTCAGTAATGCTGCTTTTGCAGAAGCTGAACTGCAAAAACAAAATTACGAATCTGCTGCTAAAAAAGAACAAGCAAAGCCAACTTTTGAACAGATGATAACAGCAGTCTTGAATGCTAGACGCACTGATGATTTAAAAACAAAGGTGGTTCGCGCTGACCTTTATATTATGGACAAAGATGGCACAGAATTATTATTTGAAATTAAAGCTCCTAAACCAAACAAAGGACAATGTTTAGAAGTCTTGCAACGTCTACTTAGATTTCATTTACTGCGCGGTGTAAATCGTCCCCAATTACAAGCTTACTATGCTATGCCTTATAATCCATATGGTGTAACCAAAGCTGATTATAAATGGACACAGGCAAAAAGTTATTTACCTTTTGAAGAGGCTGTAATTATCGGAAATGAATTTTGGAATATTGTAGGGGGAGCAACTGCTTATGAAGAATTATTAGAAATCTATCTAGAAGTGGGACGAGATAAAAGTAAATATATGTTGGATGCTTTAGCTTTTGGGTTTTAAGAGTTGTTTAACAAACACAACCAGGGGTAAAAACTGTAATCAATATCATAACAGGCGATGTCTAACGACAAGCCGCTGCGCGTCTACGCTTTATTTTTGAGGTTTTCTGTAAGGCGATCGCTCTTCCACAACAAGCGATCGCTTTATTTTTGAGGTTTTCTGAAAGGCGATACCTACGGTGAGCTTCGCTAACACACTCATTCTTCCACAACAGGCGATGTCTAACGACAAGCCGCTGCGCGTCTACGCTTTATTTTTGAGGTTTTCTGCAAGGCTAACGCTCACTCTTCCATACAGGCGATCGCTTAGTTTTTGAGGTTTTCTGTAAGGCGATCGCACTCACTCTTACATACAGGCGATCGCTTTATTTTTGAGGTTTTCTGAAAGGCGATCGCTGACTCTTTGACAACAAGCGATCGCTTAGTTTTTGAGGTTTTCTGTAAGGCGATCGTGCTCACTCTTCCACGACAGCGATCGCTTTATTTTTGAGGTTTTCTGCAAGGCGATCGCTCATCTTCCATACAGGCGATCGCATTTGCTATATCGGCGATCGCATTTGCTATATCGGCGACTCCATTTGCTATATCGGCGACAGCATTTACTATATCGGCGACAGCATTTGCTATATCGGCGACAGCATTTGCTATATCGGCGATCGCATTTGTTATTTCAGCGACAGCATTTGCTATTTCGGCGACAGCATTTGCTATTTCGGCGATCGCATTTGTTATTTCAGCGACAGCATTTGCTATTTCGGCGACTACATTTGCTATTTCGGCGACTACATTTGCTATTTCGGTGACAGCATTTGCTATTTCGGCGATCGCTGTTACATAAATGATTGGGTTCATCCCGAAATAACAGACAAATACAGCTGGATGGATTAGTAAAAATACAGAGAAACTCTTGTTTTTAAGGTTTTATGCAAGGCGACGCCGAATAGCCCGTCGTAGACATCGCTCACTCTTCCATGCAGATGATCGCCTACAATGCCATCATACAATCAGCGATCGCAACATACAAAAAAGACTCAAACTATGAGTGTATCCAACACTAACACTGATAATGCTGGTAAAGACGGCAACCGCGCATCGTTTGTCAAGAAAAATGATGCACCTCCACGAATAGCAGTAGCCATCTGAATAGCATCTGGGGTTCTTAAGTTATAATCTGCCCTTAATTGTGCCGCATTTTCAGCCATTCCATGAATCACGTTCCTGATTAACGTATTCTTGAGCATCAACGCCATTCCAGATTTCTTTACCTAACCCACGTAATTCGAGGATACTACGCTTTGGCTTAGGTGTCATCGCCACCTGTTGACGAATTAAGCTTGACAAGTGTTCAATTAAGCGTATTTGCTCTTCAGGAGTTAGGCTTTGAGCTTGCAGTAGTACTTCTTGATAATTAAAAGTAAAATTTACACTTCCACTTCTCTGGATTCTAAGTCAAATATACACAGACGGACTGCATTTCTTTATTTTAAAAATAAACGTAGACAGGCTTGATATATGCTTGTTTATCAGAATAACTATTGCGATCGCTCACTCTTCCACAGCAGGCGATGTCTGCTTTAGCACAGGAAGCGATCGCTGATTGTTTTTAACAATGAAAGGGAGGAAATTACTTTATGGATAAATTAACAGCATATCGAGAGTTAATTAAACAGGTGCTAATTGAATATGATAAATTATCTCGTCAATCACCTGATAAAATTGCTGAAAATTGTTTAGTGTTTGATGAAAATCACGATCATTATCTCTGGTTAACTGTAGATTGGCAAGGTAGCAAAAGACTTAAATATACTCATGTTCATATTCGGATTAAGAATGAAAAAATTTTCATAGAAGAAGACTGGACAGAAGAGGGAATAGCGACTGAATTAATGAAGTTAGGTGTACATAGCAGCGAGATTGTGTTAGCTTTTCAGCCTCCAGATGTAAGAAAATTTACAGAATTTGCAACAGCTTAGTAAATTATTATTCTATCGGGGCGATCGCTGATGCCATCATAAAATAAGTGTAATCTCTAGGCTTCATCCTCTATCCTGCTTATGAACGCCCTAACAGTCAATCTTAAACCAGTGCTGCAACTTACAGATGAGCAGTTTTTTCAGCTATGTCAAACTTTCAATCTGATTGTTAATTAAATCCACAAAACTACTCTTCTCACGTAGAAGGGCATCCCACTATGTTGAATAGAAACATGACTAAGCTGATTGAATACGAAGAAGCCAGCGACGAAGTACGTGCAGTATATGACGACATCCGCGCCACACGCCAGAATGACTATATCAATAACTTTTGGAAAGCTATAGCCAACCATCCCCCCAGCTTGCAAAGAACTTGGGAAGCTGTGAAGGAAGTGATGACCAGCCCTGGTGAGATTGATCCACTGATGCGCGAACTAATTTACATTGCCGTGAGTGCGACCAATGGCTGTGAGTACTGCATCGCCTCGCACACAGCAGCGGCGCGTGCCAAAGGTATGAATGATACCATGTTCGGGGAACTAATGGCGATCGCAGCCACTGCCAACATGACCAATCGCCTTGCCAACGGCTATCAAATTCCGGTGGACGAGAGATTTAAGACGTAGGAGTGTAGCCTTGTCTATCCCTACTTAAAAATAAGGTTTAGCAGAATTATTGACTATGCCCAAGATTCTACTCTAGTAATCTAGAGATTCCTCTCTAGGTCAAATAAAAAGCCGTGGATATATTCCTCAGTCCATTCGGCACCATAGAAGCGTTTGAACATCCCTCGTGCTGGGTCTTTTTCAGCCCGATATCGCAGGTATCGCAGTTGGGCTTGCTCAATGGCTACTAAATTTTGGGAATCTGTTACAGCTTCTGCCTGCTCCACAAAATCTAGATAAGCTTTCAAATAGTCTTTGAAAGCGGCAAACACCTGAGTTTCTACTACAGCCGTTTCTTGGGGACGAGTCCACAGAAAAGCGGGAGAGAAAAAAGGCCGGGCTTCTTCTGGAAAATCTCCTCCCCAAGACAGATGCTGTTGATGAGCGTGGAAAATAGGCAGAATTGGTTCAGTATATTTTGCCTGATATGCTGGTTCATCGCGAAATAAGGGCTGCATATCTAAAGCAATTAGATGTCCTCCTGGCAATGTCACCAGATCCGCCCCAAAAAAGGGTAAATCGTAGTTTAGACGCGGGAAAATCACAAAATTCAGCACTTGCAGCGAATTGCCACCCTGTACGTGAGCTGCACGAATTTGCCGCAATTTTGCGGTTTGAAAAGCATAACTGGTGGTGACAACCTCTTCCTGATTCTTTCCCTTGCCCACAACAGCACTCTTGGACTCAAACCCAGTGGGGATAGGATAGGGTTGTAAATCCAAGCGCGATCGCATGTAAGCGATCGCATAATCGAGAAATGGTTGATAGAGTGTCAAGGTCGCTTCGCTCCGAATTCAAAATTAATAATCCCCAATGCCCAATGCCCCATGCCCCATACCGATTATCTTTTGCCGGCACTAACTGCTAGGGAAACAGCATCTTCAAATAAGAATTCATGGAGAAAGCGCTCTGCCCATTCATGACCAAAGTAACTGCTAAACAAACCAGATGCTGGATCGCGGTCTGCACTATATTGGTCATAGTCTTTTTGGGCTTTGACAATCCGCTGGATATCTTCAGGGTCTTGGAGGGCTTGGGCATCTGCTAACATTTGCCAATACAAGTTTAAATAATCCTGAAAAGCTTCAAAGACTCGCGTTGCTACTGTTTCAGGATCTGTTTTGGCAAACAATAGGTACTTAGAAAAATACTGGTTGGCATCGTAAAACTTCATTTCTAAGTTTTGCGCCAAATCCGGGTATTTATCATGGAGAGATTTTAGCGGAACTATATATTTTTTTTGATAATCTTCATCCTGAAATAAAGGCTGAAAATCAAGCACAATCAGGTTTTTGACTTTACCAAAGGATAAAAAGTCAATTCCTAACAGAGGTAGATCGTAGTGATGACTAGGATAAACCACGCTGTTAAAAATTTGGGCACTCTCGCCGGCATCAATGTAGGTATAGCGAATTTTCCGCAACTCTTGACATTGGTGACACCAACTGCGAATAGTTGCTGGGTTTCTGCCGCGATCGCTAACTTTGGATTCCAAACCAGGGGGAATGACCCTACTTTGTAAATCAAAACGCTGAAATAGCTCTTTTTCTAAAAATTCTAGGAAAGGCTTATACATGGAGCATGATTTGTTAACCCTTGCATGAAAATAAATGATGGCAATCATGCACGTCTCATTTATGAGAAACAAAGCAACATTCCTTAATAGGGCATTGGGCATTGGGTATTGGGCATTGGAAAACTCTTCCCCATTCCCCATTCCCTACCTAGCATGATTCCGACTGATCATTTGCTCCAAGACTTCTTGAGAAACACAGCGACGCTCAGAACAATAAGTCATCAAGTTGACTCCGTTCATCATTCGTACTGTACTGACTCTGACACGAAAATCATCCGTAACAAACCAACAACGTTCCTGACCTTGATTGTTGTCATAGTCAGTATCAATCGTCAGCACTCCATCATCAGCAAACTGATACCGACTCACAACCGGAATGCTCTCAACATAGCCTTGGTTGCGAATCAGTTTTCCAGAACGCCTTGTTTCGTCGGGAACATCAACCAAAATGGCCGCATTATCGGTATTCGGTAGCCTGGTATCTAGGTTAGCTTGCCATGCAAAGCTAGCACCGCCTGTTGCTTTAGTAGGGTCTATCCCTTGGGCTGTACAAACTTCTTGGACTTTCGGATCATCCTTTTCCATGATTTTTATAATCAAATTCGACTCCCCCGACTCATCCGCTGCCGAGTCAAAATGATGAACGGAGCGTTCCGTAAACCATGTCCCCTCACTTTTACGGAAGAAGTCGATCATTGTCAAGGGCGGTATTAGATGCATCTGTTTTGAAACCTCATTTGATCAAATTTTGGCGTTATTGAATACTGAGTTATGAGATCAAGTCCCGATTTAGCTAAAGTGTAGAATAACTCCAAAAGTGATATTTTAATCAGCTGATGACAAATAGTGAAATTCAACTTATTACTAGCGAACGCCCCAGTCCAACTCCAGAAATCTTAACAGCCCTCAAAAAAGGAATCCCTCTGGATTCGGTCGATTTATACCAATTCAATCTGAGGGAAGTTGATTTACGACAAGCTAATTTGACTAAAGCCAAGCTATTAGGAGCCGACCTCAGTGAGGTGATCTTGAGTAATGTCGATCTGAGTGGGGCTGATTTGCGAGGCGCTAATCTGCGAGGAGCCGATTTGAGTGGGGCTGATTTGCAGGGAGCTTATTTAAACCGTGCTAACCTCCAACAAGCAAATCTCAGTGGTGCAAATTTGGAGGGAGCCAAACTCCAAGTAGCGCGTTATGATGCACAAACGAAATGGCCCCAAGAATATAACTACAAAGCTTCTGGAGCGGTAGGGCCGGGTGCTAATCTCAATGGTGCTTTTCTGAATACAGCTTCTTTACGAAATGCAGATTTACAAGGCGCTAATCTGCGTGGTGCCTACCTGAGTGGCGCTGACTTGACAGGAGCAAATTTGCAAGGTGCGGCTTTAAGTGGGGCTGACCTAACGAAAGCTTATTTGACAGGGGCTTGCTTGCGGAATGCTCGATTGACTGGAGCCGATTTGCGAGATACAGACCTGCGAGCAACTGACCTCAGTGACGCAGAGATGGAGCATCTTCAAAGTATCGCTGGGGCAGATTTTACTCTTGCCCAAGGACTCACAGAAGCAACTAAAGCCATGCTTTCCAGCCGTCCATATTCAGAACTCGACGTTTGGAACACCTACACCCGCAGAACAACTCGTGAAAGTTTGAGTGCTTAACTAAACTAATTAGACATAGGAGTGAAAAAAAATGTAGAGATGTAGCTGTGCTACGTCTCTACAAGGGTTCTGGATAACACATATTTAATTTCTGGATGATGTCTAGTAGTAATATCAGGGGACTGGGGACTGGGGACTGGGTTGAAAGTCTGTTTGTATATAGGTTTTATCAT
>NZ_JABXKM010000070.1 GCF_017115025.1 Nostoc sp. NOS(2021)
GGGTGGGGTGCAATGACTATGGGAATCACAACTAATTACCCGGACATGATATCAGGCATACTTGACAAATTAGCTCTTAGTCTTCTCGCTAAAATTAGGTTTTTATTGAGAATAAACAACGAACGAACAAGGGTTAGAAAAAACGTGAGCGAATACTCTCGCAAATGTTAAGAAAGATCCGGGTAATGGATAGCTCCCAAAGGGAGAGGCTAGCGCCAAGGGAGAAGCACCTGGCGTAAGGGGTTGGGGATTAAGTCTGTATTGCGATCGCTAATCTCTGGTGGAATTTTCATTTTTTGTTCAAAATCCAAAAAACCATCTCAGAAACTTAATCTTGCCATTCCCAAACACCAAAGCTGATCTACATACCGAGAGATATTGGTTCACCGTTCTTTACCGCTTTTGCGAGTAAGTCGCAGACTTCTTCATCCGTAGTTTGGGGAAAGTTTTCGTACCAAAGACCGACGCTGTGGAAATCGCTGGGTGTTGAGACGCAAACAATTTTGTCTACCTCAGTTTCTAATTCATGGCAAGTTTCAGGTGCGGCCACAGGCACAGCAATCACAATCTGAGCCGGTTGCTGTTTTCGCACAGCCACAACAGCAGCCCACATAGTTGCACCCGTGGCTAAACCATCATCTACCAAAATGACCGTGCGTCCCTCTAAATCTCTTAAAGGGCGATTTCCGCGATAAAGCTGTTCCCGCCGTTCTAACTCCCGTTCTTCCTGCACCGCCACCCTGGCAATTACTTCATCGGATATTTTCACCAGACTAATAATATATTTATTGACTATCCGCACACCACCAGAAGCGATCGCTCCCATAGCTAGTTCTTCTTGATCAGGCACACCCAATTTACGTACCACCAAAACATCTAAGGGAGCATTTAACGCTTTGGCAACCTCAAAGGCAACGGGTACGCCACCCCTTGGTATCCCTAATACCAGAACATCTGGGCGGTTAGTATCAGCGACTAACTCCTTAGCCAAAACTTGACCCGCAAACCTCCGGTCTTTGAATAGCATGGTGTAACACTCCTGATTAGTTTATCCAAAAATTAAGTATTTACACGTATTCGCCCTTAGCTGCCCGCCTCAAACAACGGCTCGAATTCCGATGGTAGTTGAGAGCAAATATCATTAATCTCGCCACTGCTAATCGCTTTACTCAATACCTCAATCACTACAGGCGCATGATGAACAGCATCTGGAAGCTCTACACCTTCTCTTTGGCTGACTCGCCCAAAAAAAATTCATCTAGAGAGAAGCGGTCTCGAAATCCTGCATATTCATGTCGCAGATATTCTGCAATGCCTCTTGGCAGTTGGGCAGCAGCATTCAAAGGTTCACACCTCCAGCTAGGCGTTTCGCCAGCGTCTCCAGAGTAGCACGGGTTGCAAGTTCTGCATCACCATGCGAAATGAGACGGGCACGATTTTGCACCCGTCTAAACTCATCGTGTTGCATTTTCCCTCCAGATTTGTCTTAATGCATGACTTGTTATATTTCAGATGTTCTGAACTGATCTTAGAAAGCTAAAAATTCCGTGTCCTCTGACTAACGAGGCGACATCTTTGATCTACAGTTCTATCAAACGGATGAGTTAATTTGGGTCTTCAATACCTATTATGCTAATTATTAGCTTGTTGCCTGCCAAAGTCCTTTTCGTAAAGAGTTTAAGCCTGTTAAATGTGAAATTAACAACTAATAGTGACTGAACGGCTTGCCAGTAGTCTGTTCGGAATAATAATGCAGCAAACTAGCATATTGCGTGCTGAAGAACCGTTAATTTTAATGGAGGGAGATTTTCGCATCTTGGTGCTGATACCATTTCACAACTCCACACTCTAGACCCGCCCCGAAGTGGTTTGGCAAGGAAAAATGATTTGTAGCCAGCTTACCGTAAGCGACAGTAAACCAGTAGCCAGTAAACTTTTTAGCCACTTGCCAATGTTTGTTGTTAAACTTTTACTGAGTATTTTTTTAACTTTATCTTAAGAAATAATTACTTAATTGCTGGGAGATGCGAAAATCTATGAGAATACAGTGATAATTCAATTGCTAATTCTTCGCCTGCGCCCTTTTACTTACATTGTGTTGATACTACCTTTAGATTATCGCTTAATTGTAAATATGAGATAATATACCATATCATTGTTCGTCACCTAATGCTCAGTATTACAGAGAAAACGTCATCAAAGTTACCCGTCTAACACTTTTGAGTAAAAATTAATAGGGTAGAATAACTGAATATTGCTCAGATATTTTTAAAATTAGAAGCAGGATTTTTTAATGATCAGTTTAAGTAATTCGGAAAACGGCACAGTTAGCAGCACAGCAGCCACTAAGAGGCTGGCAAGGGCGATGATGGTTTCTGGTGGAGAGTTTTCACTGTTATTAGCGTGTTGTAACTGTCTTCAAAGGCAGCAGCAAGTGCTGAATTTGCTAACAGAATTTTCATCAGCAGATATCCACGAAGTCCTGCTCTCACCTGCGGCTGACAAACTGTATACAGCTATTACAAATGAAATTGGTACTACTCAACCCGAAGCTTTGATGGTAAGGGGTTTAGAATCTGTAGTGGCAATTAACCAACTAATCATCAGTACCAACATCATGCGAGATGAGTTTCGGAAACAGTTTCGGTTTCCCTTGGTGTTGTGGGTCAATGATGAAATTCTGTGCAAGCTAGTCTGGTTAGCACCCGATTTCAAAGACTGGGCAGCCAGTACTATTAGATTTGATATACCTCACAATCAGTTAGTTGAATCTGAACAACAAGCCCTCAGCGCCTAATATTGTCTGAGATTACAATCTTGTATACGCTAGGTTGAGCCGAGCAAAACCTAAGCTCCGTTCTGTCCCATTCTTTCCTAAAATTACTCTTATTGAACCCTCGCTCACCAAGGTGAGGCAAGAAGCGTTGCTCGCAAGCTATTTTCCAAATGAGAAGATGGTATAGGTGTAGGCTGTGTTACCGCGTTAGCGTCACGAACCGAAAACCTGATATAGGGCGTTTTGATTGAGTGCATTTTCATGCAGAATTTGTATAAGGAACAAACAATTACTACATCAACGTCATGTCTGTATATCTGTTTCAGAAGACAGATACTAAACTAATTCCAACTGGTGAAGTTCTGGAATTATATACTATTATTGTCCATTAATGACTGGATACTATTTCTTAGTCCTATATTACTATGAAAATCATGCTGAAAAACTACTTTAACACCAATCAAGCGCGAATTTTAACTGCTTTGATTTTGACTGGAATTTTGTCTGTTGCTAGCGGTTCAACACTTATCAAAGGGGCGACTGCTTCTGCGAACTTCTCGCTAGAAACAAGCAATGAAGTTCTTAAAGACAATATTAAACCAAACCGCTTGCCCCGTCCAGTAGCTAACGCGGTACTGCGAGATTTGACCCGCAGACAGGGAATTTTAACCAGAGAACTGCAAATTATTGATTATAATCAACAGACTTGGCGCAATGGTTGCTTGGAACTGCCTCAACCTGATGAACTCTGTACCCAAGCGTTAGTTCCTGGTTGGTTGGTTGTGGTATCTAATGGCAAAGAAAACTGGATTTATCATACCAATCAAACAGGTTCCGCAGTCAGACTGAATGAAAAAGCTAATGAAAGTACACTAGCCCCTGTGCAAATTCCAGTCAGCGAGTTACCACCACCGTTAGATCGAGATGTAGTATTTCGGCAAATCTCCAGTGGTGGTTTTGCTGGCAGAACCTACCAGACTGTTTTACTCAAAGATGGGCGATTGATTCGCGTGCGGATTGGTGATGCCAATGATTCTGAGCGTACTGTTCGCCGCGTTTCTGTGCAACAGGTGCAACAATTTCAGAGATTTTTAGAACGTTCTAAATTTAGTAAATTCCAGAATCTGAGTTACCCAGCCCCCAGTGGCTCTGCTGATTTTATCACCTTCACTCTCACCAGCCAAGAGGGTACGGTTCAGTACAACGATATTTCTCAAAATAACCTGCCAAAGAATTTACAAGCAGCAGTCAAAGCCTGGAATCAGATTGCAGTCAGGGCACAATAATAACAATTGAAAATTCAAAAGAGTTACATAAGTTTTAGCGCTTAGAATCGAAACGATCGCTATTCATGCTGATTGTTCATAATTTGATCACGTCTGTAACCAAATGATGAAAAGGTTTGTAAAGTGGTGTGTTGAGTTTTATTCTTGGTGGAATATTCGCCAAAGCAGAAAGTCTCTTTTGTTTGCCGTTATAGTTACCTTGAGTGTAGTAGCTACGGTGATGCTATCGTTTCCTTTGAACGCTCAAATTAATCTGCCGCCAACGCCAGCATCTGAGTTAAGGGGGGTGTGGTTAACAAATATTGATAGTGATGTGTTATTTGAGCGCGATCGCCTCAAGGGATCTTTGCAACGCCTTGATGAACTCAATTTTAACACGATATATCCGGCGGTTTGGAATTGGGGATATACATTGTATCCTAGCAAAGTTGCAGCCAAAGTTATCGGGCGATCGCTCGATCCTACACCCGGACTGCAAGGGCGAGATATCCTTAAAGAAATTGTCGATGTGGGACATCAAAAAGGGTTAACAGTGATTCCCTGGTTTGAATTTGGCTTCATGGCACCGGCGGATTCTCTATTAGCTAAAAATCGTCCCCAATGGCTCACCAGTCGCAGCGATGGAACTCGGATTGTCAAAGAAGGCAGACATAATCGCGTTTGGCTAAATCCCTTTCGCCCAGAAGTACAACAATTCATCCAAGATTTAATCGTTGAAATTGTTAGAAACTACAATATCGACGGTATTCAATTTGATGACCATTTAGGCTTACCATCAGAATTAGGTTACGATGCTTATACAGTGGCACTTTACAAAAAAGAACACCGTGGTCAAGCTCCCTCGAAAAACTCTCAAGATCCAGAATGGGTAAGCTGGAGAGCTAACAAAATCACCGAGTTTATGAAACGGGTATTCAAAACCATCAAAGCTACTAAAAAAGATTGCCTGGTTTCCGTTGCTCCTAATCCTCAACGTTTTTCCTACGATTTCTCATTAGCAGACTGGCAGAAGTGGGAACGGCTGGGAATTATTGAAGACTTAGTTTTGCAGATATATCGGGATGACTTGAATGTTTTTGTTAGTGAATTAGAGTATCCAGAAGTGAAAGCGGCAAAGAGCCATATTCCAGTGAGTGTGGGTATTTTGGCGGGATTGAAAAACAGATCCGTACCGATGCAACAGATTCAGACACAAGTGCAAAAAGTACGCGATCGCAATTTTGCTGGAGTCTCATTCTTTTTCTATGAAACCCTCTGGAACATGAGCAAAGAAAAGCCCCAAGAGCGTCAAACTGGCTTCCAGAAAATCTTCCCCACACCCGTAGCTTATCCGAATTTACTCGCAGGTTGGAAACCGTTCAGTTAATTTTCCTAGCAAGCTGTCGGTGAACACATCACTTAATTTTAAGTCAAGCTTCACCGACAATCACTTAAGAATCTGTCTTGGAAGGTACTAAACTTTTTTACTAAAAAAGCAACTAGTTGGAGAATACCTGTGTTGTTTCATTTGCAGAGTTAGTTAAATTGGTAATACTTGCGTTGTGTTGGGAGGGCATTTTGCTACACTGTTTATATATTCTGGTTGAGAGGGTACACGCCCATAACTTTCTTTGTTTCGACAGACAATACTTATCATTTTAAGTTGCTTGTCCCCATTCATGCGAACAGCAAAGACCGCTCCAACATACCACCTAATTTCAAAGCCAAACATACCACCGCAGTCGTCTTGAACGGCATAGCTATAAACAGTATCAAGAGTTGTCTGAGAGAAAACTTTAGTATCTGTTTCAGTATAGTACCGATAACATCTTTGTGTTCCAAAAATTGGTGGAGACGAGCCATAGTGAGTTGCTGGTTCGTCAGGAGGTTTAAAAAAGGTTTTGTGCTTTAAGAAGTAGTTATTTTGAGTCTGTACTTTAGATATAATTTTTCTGCTTCTTTCTCCAGTCTTGATATTTGTTTTTCCTGCGCCTCATATTCATTTTCCTTCTCACACCCACCAATAAGGAAAATTAGCATAATAATGCTAAAAAATAATAATTTTAGAGAAAGATAAATAAATTGATTACTAGAATTACAAATCGGATTTAATTTTTCTAAGTATCGTATGTGCTTCACTCCTAACTCCTTTACAGACGCGATTAATCGCGTCTGT
Source organism: Nostoc sp. NOS(2021) (assembly GCF_017115025.1). Classification (GTDB taxonomy): domain Bacteria; phylum Cyanobacteriota; class Cyanobacteriia; order Cyanobacteriales; family Nostocaceae; genus Nostoc. The sequence goes on from NZ_JABXKM010000070.1 coordinate 6,218, forward strand.
ACTCCTAATTTAGCACTATCCTATTCCCAAACGCCCAGCCAAGCCAGGAGTTAGGGGTAGAAGCGTGGTAATCATCAAGAATAGAGCCAAAAGCCCCAAAGCGGCTCTAGCATCATCGGGTTCAGTGACTTCATTCAAGCTGGGGCGTTCTTGATCCCGTTGCAAGAAGAAAATTACGATCGCCCAGTACATGGCAAGAGTATTACCGAGAGACACTAACGCTAGTAAAATTAAAGTTGCGATCGTTGCCCGTCCTGCGGTTTTGCGTCCATAAATCGCCTGAACAATGCGGCCACCATCTAGTTGTCCTGCGGGCATCAAGTTCAAAGCGGTAATTACTAAACCCAGCCAACCTATCACCACTAGGGGATGAACACTTACCAGGGATGATTGCAACGCCGAACCAAGGACAACTCGCGCCAAACTTCCCACCAAAATCGACCCTTGGAAAAACTGATTTGGCAATTGAAATAAACTACCTGGGTGGGAAAGTAACAAGCCAGTGATCAGCATTAACAAAGAAACGATACCACCTGCGGCTGGCCCTGCCAAGGCGATATCAAATAATACCTTGCGGTTGGGCAACAGAGACTCAAAGCGAGTAATTGCACCAAAAGAGCCAATTTGCACGGCGGGTAGAAAGAAGGGCCAGCTAAGGCGAATTTGGTGACGCTGGGCAAGTAACCAATGACCAATTTCGTGAGCTACTAAAATCGTAAATATCCCAGCCCCTATGGGCAAAGCTTCTGTGAATCGCTCTGGATTGCCAAAGAAATCAAAATTCAGCAATAAGCCCGCAGCTTCTAGATTTGTGGCAAGAGTTGCTACCAATAGCACACCTGCAAAAGCTTTTTGTGATAACAACATCGGACGGGGATCATTGCGGCTCGGTAGGACAATCACTACCGGTCTACCATCTGTGTTTTCCACTAAAAACAGGCGATATTGCTCACCAAGGCGTTGCCGTAAACTTGCAGTTAGACGGTTGTGAATCTCTTCTGGTTCTCCCCGCAGATTGCCTTTGAAAATGGCTCCATCTTGGTAGGCGATCGTTTCTGTGGCAAAAAATGTATCGATCCCGAAAATGCCTTTAATTACATTTAAGTCATCTTCCGGTAGTGGCGGGATCTCCGCTTTCAGTTCTGCGACTGCTAGTTGTGGGGAATTTGCTGCAAGTGAATCAGCCGCGAGTCTTTCTGTGGCGCGTTGCTTGAGGATGGCATCTTGCCCAGCTGCGCGTAACTGTCTGCCCAAGAAGACGTACAATCCGGCGGAAGTCACCACTAAAAACAATATACCCGCTATGTTGATGTAAATCCCTGCGGCAAACAATCCAAAAAACAGCAGCCAGGGAGTCATCAACACCACCGACTGTAACCAGGCTAAGATTCCCAGCTTACCAAAAGGTCTGGCGCGATAAAAGCCCCAACCCAAAATACCTAAAGCTACCAGTAGGATTACCGCCAGGATAGAAGTTTCTGATAAAGTAAACATCTCCAAACCTTTGCTATTGAGACTGAGCCAGAACAAGTCCGGTATTGCAGATACACTTATTAATGTATAACGCCGCCTGTAATCTGCCCAAATTATCCCGCTTTGTGCGTAGTGCCCATCATAAAAGAACCTCACGCCGCCTATAGCTACGGTGTACACACAAGTCCTAAAAACCTAACTTGATAACTCTTGACTCGTTCCCATACGGAGTATGGGAACGCATTCATTGAGTCTCTGGCTCAATATCTGACTTGAGGCGGCAGCCCTCCAATACGCATTCCCAGTCAGAGACTGGGAACGAGACATTTCTTCTAAGTCCAATAAAGAATTTCAGCATTTGGAAAGCGTCTAGTAATCTCACTCTCAAAAAAGCAACGCAACGCCTTCATTGTGTCGCGATCGTAAACGTACTTCGTCCCACCAAACTTATTACGCTTGACGCTGCGTTTTGCCTCATCCATCTCTAATTTGGATTGCGGATACCAAGTTTGTAACACTTCTTTTGACCCAGGTGTAAACCGATGCGAGATTAACTCAAAGGTAAGGTTACAGTCAAAATCCAATGCCTCGTTTATCTGGTCAAACAAATAACTATAGTGCATCTGCCAATCGTCTATCGGCATAATTGGCGCGATTACCAAGCCTACTGGATAACCGCCACCGCCACGCTTTAATGGTAGCGCCAACCGTCGCAACGCATTCAGTCTGGATGCTACGGATGCTGTGCCACCTTCAAACTTACCAGAAATCGGTGCGGCATTAACACTCATCCGACATCGGGTATGCCCATTGTGTGGTAAGTCGAGTAATCCATCCACAGCATCAAACTTTGATACCCAACGTAGATGTGCATTGGTACGAGTGCCAAAGTAACGGATACATTCAGCAAGACTTCCAGTTAAATGCTCAATTCCTAATGGGTCAGTATAACAGCTAACTTCAAAACTCGTGGTTTCCCCCTGTTGCTCGTAGTTAGCTAAATTCTCTAATATCTGCGGTAAGTTAGCAAAAACGCGGATGACTGGTGGCCCCGACAAGCTACCAGCTAGGTAGCAGTATTGACAGTGAGCGGGACAACCCTCGGCAACGTGAAACTGCCAATCCGCAGAAGGTGGGATGGGACTCAGCTTAAAAGAACTGGGTGGTGCAGTAACCACCGCTAAGGTACGCTTGGCGATGTTGTAAGTATCCCGTTCAGATTCACCGCGCAGTCCCTTCAGGCGGTTCTGTGATAGTTCTTCTATTGATAAGTTGAGTGACTGCACACGTGCAAGAATCTGCTGCCCCCAATCCTCATCTAGGGCAGCAGGTGTAAACAGTACCCGTTCAGGCATCCACAACCTTGGCGATCTTGTTTGTGTATCTGATACTGAAACCTGGTCTGATACTGAAACCTGGTCTGTAGTTGTATTCAGCAATATCATTCTCCGTTATTTAGTTTGCTGATTTCTGCAATTAATTTTCAAGGACTTGCTTAATTCGTCGCTCTAACAAATCAAGATCCAAAGTGCCTTCATCACGGCTAATTCGACGCACAGTCGAATTAACATTACCTAAATTAACCAATAAATCTTGAAGAATTTCCTGCTGCTGACGGGCTTGCGTAACCTCGCGTGGTTCCTGTACTAAATCACGCACGATGGTATCTTCAGCGCGAGAGGCGATAATTGGATCACTTTGCCCTTGAATGTGAACAAAGGTTCGTCGCCCAGGGCCTCGCTCCTCTTCTATTGGTATAACTGCTGTTACTTGGTCAGAACGCACATATTTGCCAAATCCCAAATGGACTAGCTCTGATGAGAGGATTTTCATATAATTGAAGCGTTATCTTTAAGTCTTACTTATATTATAAAATATAGAAAAGTAACCTTAAAACCATAGACCATACGGGTTATACCCAATTCAAAGTAGTAGTTTCCTTTCCCAATTGCTGCTTGATATCTCTGGTGTCAGTCACACTATTCCTACCAGCTTTCGGGCTTGTTCTGGGGTTTTACCAAGCTCAATAAACTCAAGTTTTAGGTTGGAGTTCTAACTTTGGCTTGTTAAGTACAGCATTTCATTAATTTGTAGCAAATTAAATTTGGCAATACCTTGCAATGCCAATGCGTCTCTTTACAATGCCAATGTGTCGGGATGGATTGTTAATGCGTCCGCTTACAATGCCAATGTGTCGGGATGGATTGTTAATGCGTCCGCTTACAATGCCAATGCGTCGGCCGCATTGTTAATCCGTTTCCTTGCAATGCCAATGCATCGGGATGCATTCTAACAGTCATCTTTCTGCGAGTTTGATTGCAAATAATACTTCCTTCAAATTGTAAATTTATTAGTAGCTTCTTTCTTCACTGGCAGGATATTTAATCTTGCTCTAATTCTATGTCCTCATCTGCGATCGCAAAATCACTAATATAGTCCCTTACAACACGCTCAAAAAATAGGGGAGCAGGCAAACCTGTCCAATCGCTGTAGTGACCAAAGCCATAGCGCAGTGACTCCACAAGGGCAGCTAGATCATCAGGATTATCTTCTGGTTGCCTCAAGCTAACAACAATCTCAAGTGGATTGGGAGTAGGCCAGCGACCGACAAAAGGAGATTTTGTAGAGAGTTGACTTACCTTTAACCCAGCTTGTTTTGCTAGGGTGTAGGTTGAGCGATAGCAACTTTGCCCACGAGACTTTCTTTGTGGTAATTCACGCGCCACAGATAGATAAGCTACACATCCAGTTTGGTTAGTCGCGCTGAGTCGAAATAACCCAGTCGAACTAGAAGCTGAAGGAATTTCCAGCGTAGGCGGCAGTTTGTTTAGTTCTTCTTTAGTCCTGGTATCTTCTAAAGAAGTCTCTATTAAATGTCTGGCTTTTTTCTCAATAATGCCAGGGGCGAGTTCTTGGCGAATGCGAATTAGACGTGCGCCTTGCCATTCATCCTGCATATTCTCAAACTGCTGGCCAAGGTTAATTTGATTAGCATTAATTCTGCTATCAGCAAGCCAATCCCACAGTTGGACGCAGTTAGAAGAATCAATCATAACCAATGGTTGCATCCCATCTTCCACAGAGTTAGAGACAATCTGTTTTACAAATTTCATGAATCGAGTCTTGCGTACAGCTTTATCATTAGCTAGTTTGATTGGAGTAAGTTGGGCAATAAAAGCTAGTGCATCAGGAAAGCTAAACCACGGGCTGATTTCTAAATTTCCTTTCTCGTAAGCACAGCAAAGCTCACATTTTCCTGTATCCACGTTGAGGCGCATTGCCACTGCTAAAAATGTATTCTCAATAACACCACGAGCGCGACCCCTTTGTTTACGGACGATTGTGAATCCTAAAATTTCTTTTGGTCTAGCTTCTGGTGGGATATTTTGCAAGTACTTGTCAACCTTTTCTTTTACACCATCAATCCGACCAGAATGAGCAGAGAACAAATCTTTCAGTGCTGACTGCATCCGATGGAAGAAATCTGCAAGTTTGAGATGCTTTGATTTACGTGTTTTTGCAATGGGTAGAAGAAACTGCACGCCACTACCAACCTTTGCTAGTGCTTGGCGGGTTGAAGGTTTATTAACTTTATCGTCATGTTTAACAGTGTTTTGACCAGTAGGATCTGGATAAAACTGCCGTGCCATTATCAAGGAGAAAGTTGGCTTATTGGGGTCTTCAATCTGTTTTGCAGTGGATTCCCATGCTTCAATTCGCTTGCGCGATCGCTCCTTATTTTTCAAATCTTTGCCAGGTAAAACCTCTCGTGGCCCGTGGGTATTTGCTGGCAAGCGATTAATAAAAATTTCGAGTGTGTTTCCCCACAAAACTTTAGTAATTTCCTGCAATAGCTTTGCTTCTGTCTCCAAATCAGCTTCACAAAATATAAATAGTCTCGGTTGCTCATTAGGATACAATCGCTGCATCGCTGCTTGGTTTGCCTGAATGATAGTTTGGAGATCATTCGTTTGATTCGGCGTAAATCTATTAAATTGAAAAGCTTTTCTTCCCCACTCAATCTCTTCTAAACGGATGCCAAAGTGTTTACTTAGCAAGTCATCAATTTGATTGTCGTTGAGTTTTTCGAGGTATTTTGCGGTAAACTCCAAGTTGGAATTTGTTTCGAGAGCTTCCAAAACACCACCAAGCAGTGTAGGAAGATTAATCATCCGCGATGCTGTATCATCTAGTTTGTGCTTGGATGGTACTTTTGTGTAACCATCAAATATTTTGATTCCTAATGGGTTAAGAATTTTAGCGATCGCTTCCAAGGCATCTAATTTATCAATTTCTGGTACACCTGTTTCAATACCGTATTTTCCTAAACTATCTTCGTCTTCTTCCGAATTATCTTGAAGTCCATTACGGTAAGTCAGAACTACCTGACAGCTATCAGTAGAGGCTTTGCCCAAAGCGATTTGTTGCCCATCAAAAGATTGCAGAGGCAGTTTCAATTCTCTTCGCAGAATTTCAAAATCTGTATCTGTCGCCCAACGCCAATTCTTCTTATCTTGCTTGTTATTTTTATCTTGTTCGCATTTTACTTTATAGCTAAAAGCGCGATCGGGATAGTCTTGAGAAAATATGAAGCCGCTAATATTCATACGGTCATATTTATTATTTAACTGAGTGAACCAGCGACGTTTGGAAACCTCAACTTTCACCAAAGGTTGAGGCAAAGAAGGATAAGTCACAACTTCCAAGCTCACCACAAAACTGAATTTCCCTTTTGTGTCAGGTAAGGTTATCGGATCGGTCATCAATTCTACAATCCCAGAATGGCTGGAAATAATACGTTTTATCGGCCCTAAATCTGGAAAAATTACCTGTCCAGCAATTTGACGAGCTACGTAATCTAGTATCGCACGATAGGCATATTTATCTTTTGGATCTTTTGGCTGAGTTGTACCTGTCTGTTTAGACCAATTCCAAGGGAATACTTGAGATTTAAATGGAGAAATTTTCAGAAGTTCTCCTCTTTCCTGCAAATCTTGCAAGCGGTCAATAATATCCGTTGATATGTCTTCTTTTATTACAAACGGTCTGAGATAATTTGCGAACCAATCATTAATAATTGGGCGAAGCACTTGATTTATTTCTTCTTCATTACCACCAGTTAGGTAAACAAAAGGTTCTGGCTCACCTCCGCTTTTAGCATTATCAAATGCGAACTTCGTAAAACCTATATCTGGTTCAATTCGCGCTGCATATTTTAGTACTACTTCTAGAAATCCTCGCAGTGAGGCATAGGGGAGATTTTTGACATTAGTTACTTTTTGAAGATCGGCAAAATCTAACATAGCTGCCTTTGTCCAAGCAAGAGTAAAACCCTCTACTATGATTGGACGCAGATTATCAGGTACAGTGAAAGCTTGGGTAAATGTCTTGACGAACTTGATTTCTCCTTGCTGAATATAAAAGGGATCTGAAACTAAATTACCATCAGTTTCTTCGTCTTCATCTTCTTCAGATAAATCTTCTTCAAGTTCAATTTCATCAGAAAAGTTGTCGCTCATTTTTACATCTCCAATAGTGGTGAAAAATCATTAAAACCGTCTTCTTCATCCGTAACATCTTGTGAATTAGCTAATTCATCAGGGTAAATTACTCCTTCAATACGTTGTAAAGGTGTTAGAAATGCACCATAAAGTTCTTGATAAATTTCCCGAATTACAGGATCGGGGTGGTTGACACATTCTTCTAAAATTATTCGCATCTGCACCAGCATACTATCTCGCCCAGAGTCGGGTTTATCTTCTGCTGATTTTTTAGCCCAAGCTGCATCCACAAAGTAAACTGATACCGGACATCCATTCCGCATCCCGCGCCCAATTGTTTGCAAAATAGCAACCATTTGATTAGCTGTAAACGATTTGAACAGTTCAGGGCCTAAACGGCTAGCCATTAAGGGTTCACGTAACAACCTATTAGCAGTTTTCCAAAGGTCTTTTCTTGATTGTTGCCAAGAAGTTGCGATCGCATTTAAATCTTCTGTTTCACTAAAAACTCGACTATCAAATTCTTGTGTTGCCCGTCCTGCCAAGCTGTACAACAGCCGCATATCATCTTTGGTAGGATGAGGACGAGTCAGAAAGTAAATCGAGCCAATTGCCGCATCTAGTTTCCTATCCCCTTTGGTGAAAACGATGTTGACACCTCGACCAATTGCCAACATGGTAAAAATTAAAATATCACAGTTTTCATCGTCTCCTAATGCCTCACACTGAGCAGAGGTAACAAAATCCTGCGGTTGTTCTCCATCTCTGAGGGATTTAACAATTGCCTTTGTATGCCGCCCAACTTCAGGATGATAGTCATTGATATACTTCTTGATTGTGCGAGCCTGTTCATAACTATTGACAACTAAAGCGGCTTTGCGGCGAATACCAAACTTGACATCAAAATGACGCATGGACTTGTAAATTTCAGATTTAGTAATTCCTCCCTGCACAAGAGCATCTACCATCCGCAGAAGATTACGTTTTTGAAGATCGCCAGCACCGCTATATTTGAGGGGTTCATCACCACGTTCACTATCTGGAAACCATTTGAAACGATAAACGCTCTGTTCCGGTTTATGTTCTGACTGACGCGGTTTTAGTAAATAATGGGGGCCAGCGTTAATGTGATAAGCGGGACTAGCTTCTAAAAATGAAGTTGCCGAGGTAATTAAAACGGCTGGGCTGGGATGTCCATCATCTGCCTCTAACAACTGATGAAAGCGATGCATTAACATTCGAGGCGCACCAACAAATGTAATGTAGGACAATCGCACATTTTTGGCGGCGGTACGTGTTGTTTGTGCTTTAAAAAAACTGTATTGCACCCCAGAAAATGAACCTAAAATGCTTTCTGGAATAAATTTTCGCAGTTCTGGTGATGCAGTTGACTCTCCAATGGTTTCACGAATGAATCCCTCTGCAACCATTGTTCTAGTTCCTGGTACAATTCGCTGATAACCCAAAATTACGAAAGTAACAGTTATAAGTAATTTAGCTAAATCTTCTGCTTCTATTGTTGGTGAATGATCTGGAAAACAGAGCTTGAGAAATAATTCAGCAATTTCTGCAACGATCGAATCACGTCGCTTAATCAGATTTTCAGCTAGGTAACGGCGGAAATGACTAATGAGAGTTTTCCATTGCTTTTCAAGGGTTTCACCGTTATAACCTAAAATCCGAGGCCACAAATCTGCTTTAAAGTCTTGAGGGTTCTCAACACCTGTGCGATCGTAGAAGGCGTTATATGCTGCTGCTTCCCAAAATTCAGTCAGTGCCCGACTTTTACTAAAGCCTAGTTTGGCTTCTTGTTCATCAAGGTCATTCTGCTGAGAGGATTTCTTTAAAGTATTCAATAGTTCGCTAACAATCCGTAATACAGTCAGCAATTGATTTTCGTAGCGTTCTCCCACCCGCGACTTAGACATATTCTGAAGGGTGGTAATTAAGGAAGTATTATGGTTGCCAAATTCTGACAAGTCACGACTATAAAGTTCTACATCCCGATCAAATAATCGATAGTTTTCGCCACGAGCAAAGCGGTTATGGATTTGTTCTAGAATTACCCGATGAATGGATCGCTCTGAACCTGAAATACTTAAGGTTGCTGCCCCATAATCATCTAACACTGATTGCACCATGTCGCCTTCGTCGAAAACAACTACGTCGAAGGTACGGGCAATTAATTCAAAATATCGTACTTGTTCCTGAATCGCGTGAGGTGATATTTGAGTATCGAGCGATCGCACATGACCAACCCAAATATTAGCATCCAGCAAATCTCGCGGTGCTTTGTTTCGACCGCACATTGTCCATAAGGGACACAGGCATTTCTTGATCTTTCCCTGTTTCCCCCCGCCTTGCAATATCTCGTTGCAAGGTGCGTAACCAAAGCCCCACCTAGACATATCCTCAGTTGAAAAGGCTGGCAGGACGCAGTTCAAGCCAAAAACTTCTGCCTGTTCTAAAGTGTAAGCAAAGCCACCATTACCTTTTGTTGCGATCGCTTCAGCAATATTGTCTGCATGGCCACGGCGAGTTTCATCGCCTTGACCGACAAGCATTCCCACTTTAACTTGATGAAATGCCAACTCAGCCATGTACTGTCTAGCAACTTCTATGGAGGGAAACACAAACATTGCTTTATAGTCATTTAGTCCCAGCCAGATCGCTATCAATACGAGAATGGTTGTTTTACCTGACCCTGGCAAACCAATTAAGTGCTTGATGTCTTCTAATTCCAACACATCATCTTCTTTCCGCAGACCTTTTCCAGCCTCCGATACCATGAGGTCAAAGCGTTCAAAGCGATCTGCCCAATTACCACGTCGTCGCTCAGTATCTTGCTTTTCACGCTCATCCATCTCAAGAGCCAGATCGCGCAGTTCACTTAGGGGAATGCGAATTTTTCCTCTTGGTTGGCGGTTAAGAGAATGTGTGCGACGTGCAGCAATCGGGGCGGTGATAGGAGGGATGTCTAACTTCACGGCGGTTGACTCTTCACCTAATGCAACCGCCATCGCCTGACGAGGATCGGCAAATGTAAAATCATACGAATCGTATGACAAAGGAGTACTCAAAATTTGACGCGCTTGTGTAATTTGAGAATCTTCTAAAGGATCTGTTCTTTTGAAGTGCAGTGTTTCGGTATCAATCTCATACGTCCCTTTAGTGTGGTTGCAGTAGTGATGATTGTTATAAAGAGCAATTGCGTGTTGAACTGACTGCCGTGTAACAAAAGTCAGCGACATCTGCCGCATATTGAAAATGGCTTGACGGGCTTCCTCTAATGCAGGTGCATTTAAAATGCTGGCCATGCCTGACATAATTACTGGCGCGTACTCCAGTGAATTAGTATTAATAAATTCCTCCATTAAGACGCAAAGCCAGCAAATTCGGTTTATACCTTTCCAAAAATCAGGTTTGGTTCGCATAAGGCATCTTCTTTAAAAAATCAATTACAGAGGAAACCGACATAATTTCTAAACTGGCAGGATCACCCTTTTTATCTAGTGTTGAAATGAGGGTAGAAATGTAGCTTGGGTTATCTTCAATTAAGCGATCGCTCACAGCAAGAATGCGGCGGCGATAGTGAATCAGCCCGCCAATACTACGATTGAGACGCAAAGCCAGAGTCACCGGACTTGTGTAAGATTTGGCATCAATTCCAATTGCTCGTTCGTTAATTGCCACATCGCATAAATCGGACTCTGGGTAAAGTTCAGCATTGAGCTTATTTTGTCGGGCTGTATCAAAAATGGCTAATTCGTCAATTGCTGGGCCTGTCCAGTAGGTAAGAATTCGTGGCTCGGCAATTCGTAAAATATCTTTGGTGGGATCTAGTTTCTCAGATACTTTTGGTGAGTTGTGGCCAATGCACTGGCGAATTGGACAGCGCCCTTGTGAAAAATGTTTTTTGTTGGGATGCGATCGCATCAGTGTGCCACAGTGGGCGCAGCGATGTGCTAGTCCATCAACTAACCAGATATCTGGTACTGAGTCGAAGAATTTCTCAATGAGCATTCCCTGTAAAGGGGTCAAGTCATTTTCAAGCAAGTAATCTAATAGTTGGCGTTCTCCTATTAAAGAGTATCTGCCAAACAACTCTCGTAGCGCAGTGTAAGCTTTGTGTTGACGACGACCGCCCAATCGTTCAGTTGCTTCGCATAACTGAGTATATAAGCGATGCTCAATCACATTATCTTCGCCAAAAGCTCCGCTCAGGTTGGCAATCTCTGCACAGTCTGAAGTAGGTACTCGTAAATCTGGATCGATTAAGGTAACGCTAGAAAAGCGAAAGTCTGATTGGCTAAAAACCCCTAACTGCCAACGATCGCAACCAAGAGAGTATCGAGCATTATCCAAAACAGTATGCACACAAGCAGCGCGATCGCTTAATCCTTCTTCAATATATAGACGACCTAATTTGCACATTGCTTGATAGAGTTCTGGTGGCAACGTACTATCGTCTTGACGCACAATTTCTCGACCTGGGAGAACTCGGTCATATTGCCGAAGAATTCCCTGAGCAAGTAACCTCACAGCATCTTCAGCCAAATCCATCGCTGGGCGGTGTCCTGTAGGTAAAGGCAAAGAGGTTGCTGAAATTGCAGGTAGCCATGTTGGATCTTGACCTTGAGCCTCTGCAATAATTTGCCTCTCTAAAGTATCTTCAGGAAAGGAAGGCAAAACTTGAGTAATTGCCGCAAGTGTCCAACCCTTCTTTAATAGTAAAATTGTTGCCAATCCCTCCAAAATCTGCCGAAAGCCAAATTCTTGCCCTTTAGGTTGTGATAAAAGTTGTTTCGCTCTCCATGACCGAACGGTACGCAGGGCAGGTGATTCTATAGACAGTTTAAGCTGTTTAATCTGGCGTTTTAGCTCCTTTGCCAGAGCCTCCGCAGTTCCCTGCCACTGACGCACGTCCTCAAAGTACATAACTGTAATCGGATACTTTTTACATCAATCTGTGTTTACACTAAATGATGTAATTTACAATGTCAATACGTCAACAGGACGCAAAGAGAAATTTTTGTGTCTTGTTGACGTATTGAGGATTAGGAAACTTGGTCAAAAAGGACAAAATCAAATAATTGATGTGCCATTTCTAATTTAGAACAAGGCGCGATCGCTACCTGATGCCCTTGGGTATCTAAAAATATCGCTTATTAGTGATGAAGACCATATTTTTAGCCATAACATATATATCTACCCTTTCTCTACAGTTTTTGCAACATAACCTGATGAGTGCTACGCTACATATATTGATTTGTGGAGGGGATAAACTATGGCTCTGCAAGTATGTTCTGGCGCAACGCTTAAGTGTAGCTTTGGCGTAGCACCAAGTTTGTTGACAGTTCTGCCAATCAACCGAGTATCGACTGGCACACCAGACGCTAACATTTTGGATAATAAGCCATTGGTGAATATCAAGCCTTTTGGTATGTGTTTATCTATTACCAATCCAGAAGTTGCATCAGCAACAGCCGCCGCATTGGGTGTATTGACTCCTATGCCTTGTGTGCCCGTAATCCCCGCCCCGTGGACACCCGGTTCGCCTACTGTTCTGATTGCTAACATGCCAGCGCTGAATAACTCATCTATATTAATGTGTGCGTGGGCGGGTGTAATTTCGGTACTCAACGCTGGTCAATTAACTGTATTCATTCCCTGAGACATACAGTTGCTAATTCCAACTGGTCAAGTGATGACAAAATCAAATAATTGATGCGCCATTTCTAATTTAGAACAAGGTGCGATCGCTACCTGATTTCCTTGACTATCTAAAAATATCGCTTGATTATTATCACTCCCAAAACCACTATCAGGTTGATCGATGGGATTGGCAACAATCACATCTAGTTTTTTACTATGTAATTTCTCTAATGCTGGCTTGACAATATCCCCAGTTTGTGCAGCGAAACCAATTAATATCTGATGCGGCTGTTTAAGTTGTGCTAACTGGGCAACGATATCCGGTACTGGTTCTAGGGGTAAAGCTTGGGGGAGCGATCGCTTAGGCAATTTCTCTGTACTATAATCTCGTGGCTTCACATCTGCAACGGCTGCTGACATGACAATTACATCGGCGTTGGGTAAGCATTCCACCATGACGTGCTGCATTTGTTCGGCACTAATGACGGGAATCGCTTGCACTCCCAATGGTACATCCCAATTAGCTGGGCCATGTACTAGGGTGACGTTTGCCCCTCGGTGAAGTGCGGCTTGAGATAGCGCCAATCCCATTTTACCTGTGGAAGGATTACCAATAAACCGCACTGGGTCAAGATACTCTCGCGTTCCCCCAGCACTAATTAAGACTCGTTTACCTGCTAAATCTCGTTTGCCTTGAGTGTGTAACAACGATTGGATGTGAGCCAAAATTTCCGGGGGTTCTGCTAATCTACCAGCACCGATGCGATCGCAGGCTAATAAACCTGATGCTGTACTCATGCCATGATATCGGCTATCGATCAATAGCTGTTGCCAATTTCGCTGCACCGATCGCTGTTCCCACATATCTGTATTCATTGCGGGCGCTAACAGCACGGGACAAGTAGAAGCCAGCACGGTATTTGTGAGTAAATTATCAGCCATACCGTAGGCTAACTTTGCTAATGTATTAGCTGTCAAGGGGGCAATTACCATGACATCTGCCCATTCACCCAACTCAATATGCAACGGACGAGAGTGAGTTGGTTGCCAAAAATCATCATCTGTGTAGGCGGGATGACGAGATAGAGTGGCTATTGTCAGAGGCGTGATAAATTCTTGCGCCGAACGGGTGAGAATGACTCGGACTTCCACCCCAGTTTTAAACAGCGTCGAAACCAATTCACAGATTTTGTAGGCGGCGATACCGCCACCTACACCAATTAGAACCCTATTCAATTTTGGATTTTGCGAAAAGTTGTAAGGAGGGTTTCCCTCCGTGGCAAACTTTTCAAGACGGATTTTGGATTTTGGATTAAGCATGGTAAAAAGTTAGGAGTGAGTAGTTACAAAGATTAGTACTAAATAGTTAAGAATCGGAAATACTAACTCCTAACTCCTAACTCTCAACTCCTAACTCCTAACTCTCAACTACGCTTCATCGTAGGGTTCCAAGTCTAAGAGGTAGATATAGGGTTCAACTAACTCTGGACGCTGAAATGCGATCGCTCGCAATAGATGCCAATCATTTAAACCCTCAAAAGCATTGCTATAATTATCCAGTTCCAGACGTGTAGCTAGTTCTTCTACTTCTGCCGCAGTCATGGCAGCAATTTCTTTTTGGGAAATGCTTAGAGTTGTCATAATGCTTGCCCCTCCCTTATGCAGCACTCGCCTTCAGCATGGGTTAAGTTGCGCCAAACGCAGCCACCCAATATATATTACTCATTAGAGGCCATTAATTTCGTGAAAATTGTCAGAATTTGTACCAGAATTTATAAAAAATTCGTAATGCTGACTAGCCAATTGTATTTACAACGAAATTCCGTAGCACCTTTAAGGTTTGTGGATGTATTTCATGTCCCATCTCAAATTCGTGGTATTCTACCGCCACTCCTAGAGATTTTAAAGTTTCTCGTGCCTTCAAAGCAGCTTGTAGGGGCACAACTTCATCATATCTCCCGTGAGTGATTAAAGTCGGCGGTATCTCATTTTTAGCTGCTGTTAGTGCGTCTGGATGTAAATATCCACTCATGACAACTAAACCTGCTAGGGGCAATTTTGAGCCGACATCTAAAGTCATTGCTCCGCCTTGAGAAAATCCACTTAAAATGGTGCGTGATAAAGGTACGCCAGTGGTACTTTCTAAAGATTCCAAGAAATCTGTTAGCAGTTGCCGACTTTCTGGCAACCCTTCATACATATTTTCCACCCGCAGGTCATACCATGCCCTCCCTATAGGGGAATAGGGATAAGGAAAAGGTGCATTGGGTAATACAAACTGGTAATCAGGTAAGTTGATCAAGGGTAACAAAGATGCTACATCCTCAGCATTAGCACCCCAACCATGTAAAGTGACAATTAAGCCTGCGGGAGGTTGAGAAGTTGCAGGAGGAACGGTGATAAATTGTAAAGACAGAGGTTTACTCCTAAAATTCTACTTTTGTACATAGATCCTATCTCTTCAAGCAGACTTAGTATTAGACATAGGAGTGAAAATGACGTAGGGACAATTCATGAATTGTCCCTACCAAGAATTTCGAGCAACGCAGAATTAATTTTCGCAGATGTCTATTTAGCGGCATTTGCTGCTTGCCCAAAGAATGCATATATAGTGGGGTTGCAGAATAGAAATTGAAGCGATCGCAGTTGGCGGCTGAGGTTGGTTGCATTCCAAACAAAGGATTGTCCATCTAGCATATATTCTTTAGCGATCGCCTTAGCTGCACTCGCTACTGCACCTTGATCGTCTTTAGGATCAATTCCGATCAAAGTCCCCCAATTTATCGGGGAACCACTGCGGTCATTGGTGTCAAGTTCAGCCAAAACCCTTTTAAAACCTCGTTTCCAGCCTCTGGCTGGAAATGCTCTTCAATTGCGGCTCTGCCGCAAGTCTTGAGGCGGAGC
>NZ_JABXKM010000306.1 GCF_017115025.1 Nostoc sp. NOS(2021)
GGTGCGGTTGTGGAACCACCAAGGTCAGACCTTAGCTGAACCATTGCGTGGTCATAAGGGTTGGGTCTATTCTGTCGCCATCAGCGCCGATGGGCAGACGATTGTCAGTGGTGGTACTGACGGCACGGTGCGGTTGTGGAACCACCAAGGTCAGACCTTAGCTGAACCATTGCGTGGTCATGAGGGTTGGGTCTATTCTGTCGTCATCAGCGCCGATAGGCAGACGATTGTCAGTGGCGGTAGTGATGGCACGGTGCGGTTGTGGAACCACCAAGGTCTTGCCTTAGCTGAACCATTGCGTGGTCATAAGGGTGATGTCTATTCTGTCGCCATCAGCGCCGATGGGCAGACCATTGTCAGTGGTGGTACTGACGGCACGGTGCGGTTGTGGAACCTCCAAGGTCAGACCTTAGCTGAACCATTGCGTGGTCATGAGGGTTATGTCTATTCTGTCGCCATCAGCGCCGATGGGCAGACGATTGTCAGTGGCGGTACTGACGGCACGGTGCGGTTGTGGAACCTCCAAGGTCAGACCTTAACTGAACCATTGCGTGGTCATGAGGGTTGGGTCTATTCTGTGGCCTTTGCTGGGCAACGCGATGCGAACAGCGCCGATGGGCAGACGATTGTCAGTGGCGGTGATGACGGTACGGTACGGTTGTGGAACCTCCAAGGTCAGACCTTAGCTGAACCATTGCGTGGTCATGAGGGTTATGTCTATTCTGTCGCCATCAGCGCCGATGGGCAGACGATTGTTAGTGGCGGTGAAGACGGCACAGTGCGGTTGTGGCGCGGTGACTGGCGTGCATGGTTGCAAGTCTGTTGTGACAGGTTACGTTACCATCCCATCTTCACCAATCCGCAAACTGAGGAAGCAAAAGCCGCCTGCGAAGTCTGCCGTAAATATGTTTGGAGTAAAATACGCGGGTAAGGAAGGGCACCAATGAACAGGGAGAAAAATTACTAGGGGGTAAACACATCCAAGGAAAGTTGATGAGTAAGGTGGTGAACTTACTCTTCCACAAATTGTGTAAAATAATTCCCGGAAACTGATGCTAAAACCCTTCATTTATATGAAGGGTTTTGAAATCTCCCACAGTTTCAATTACCCTGAAGAAACACTTTATAAATCTTATTAATGACTGTAACTACACAGCAGTTTGCAACCCAAGACGCCTTTGAAAAATTCTTTTGGAATTGGCAGGGCTACAAAATTCAGTATACTGTCATGGGTACAGGATGCCCTCTGGTACTGGTTCACGGCTTTGGTGCTTCCATTGGACACTGGCGCAAAAATATCCCAGTTTTAGCTAATGCTGGCTACCAGGTATTTGCTATAGACCTTTTAGGTTTTGGTGGTTCTGATAAAGCGCCCATTGATTACAGTGTGGAAGTTTGGGTGGAACTGCTGAAAGATTTCTGCACAGCACATATACACCAACCTGCTGTATTTATTGGCAACTCCATCGGCGCACTTTTGAGCTTAATAGTACTGGTAGAACATCCAGAAATTGCTGCTGGTGGTATTTTAATTAACTCTGCGGGTGGGTTGAGTCATCGTCCCCACGAATTGAACCCACCGCTACGGATTGTGATGGCAGCTTTTAACCGGTTTGTGCGATCGCCAATTACAGGTAAATTTGTCTATAACCGCATCCGCCAAAAAGCCCAAATTCGCCGTACCCTCTACCAAGTTTACCGCGATCGCCAAGCCGTCACCGATGAATTAGTCGATTTACTTTATACTCCCTCTTGCGACCCAGGAGCGCAACAAGTTTTCGCCTCCATTCTCACAGCACCTCCTGGCCCAAGTCCAGAGGAACTATTGCCTAAAGTAGAACGTCCTTTATTAGTGATTTGGGGTGCTGACGATCCTTGGACACCAATTACCGGGGCAAAGATTTACGAAGAGGCGCGTGAGAATGGCAAAGAAATCAAAATTGTTCCCATTCCCAATGCCGGTCATTGTCCCCACGATGAAGTTCCAGATGTTGTCAATGCCCAGATTGTCGATTGGCTAGCGCAACATCAAGAGTGCTAAGTCAGAAGTGAGGAGTCAGGAGTTAGAAGTTAGAAGTGAAGAGTTATTATAGCAATCCTGAATCATTCGTAAGAAACAAGATCCCCGACAACTTTTATGAAGTTGGGGATCTGCGGCTTGCAATTCTTACAAATCAAATAGGATTGATATAGAAGTTTTACTCGTAACTGATAACTACCTCATAACTCATAAGTTGTTCCACATTCAACTTGCATAATTAGGGCGCTCATGTTGCCTACCCCACAAGAGTTATGTTTAATTCGGTTATGCAAATTAGATGTTTTTCAGCTTAACTCCTAACTCACAACTGGTAAACGCAAAGACTAAGGCAATTTGCCATTAAAAACACTTGCTTGTGACATTAAACCTATTGCGAAAATACTTTAACCGCCAGAAACTCAAGTCTCTGGCTAATAGTAAAAGTCCGTTTAAACGGACTAAAACTACTGTCATTAGTCCGTTTAAACCACCTTGAGCTATTAGCCCGAAAATTTATTTTCGGGCGGGTGTTCGACTTTTGCAAAAGGTCTATTGAGCAAAGTGTCCGTCACCAAGAATAACTTTGTGCCTATGCACCTCGGTGCGTACAAGGTAAAAATGCGGCTAACAATCTGGGTGAGTCACTCTTATTTTTTTATTGCACTTTGAAAAAATCAAACTCATTTGGTGAATGTAATGGAGCTTGATGTGCGTAATGGACATAAAAGGGTAATTCCCTTAAGTCACCATCCAGATTTTTCCGAACAAGGCTATCAAGTCATTAACGAACTAGGACGCAACCGAGAAGGAGGACGCATTACTTACTTAGCTAATGTCCTCAACTCTAATCAACAGGTGGTGATTAAAGAGTTTTGTTTTGCTCGTGCAGGTGCTGATTTGTCGGGTGTGAAAGCCTATGAGCGCGAAATTGAAATCTTGCAAAAACTGAATCATTCCCGCATCCCTCGCTATGTAGATTCCTTTGAAATACCAGGGGTTTTTTATATGGTACAGGAATATAAGAATGCCCCATCCTTGGGTATAAGATGCAGCTTTCATCCTGAAGAAATTAAACAAATTACTCTGTCAATCTTAGAAATTTTAGTTTACCTGCAAGAGCAAATTCCCTCAATTATTCATCGGGATATTAAGCCAGAAAATATTTTGGTTGATGAAGAACTAAATGCTTATCTGGTTGATTTTGGTTTGGCTAGGATACAGGGTGCAAAAATAGCTTTTAGCAGCTTTGTAGCCGGAACCCCAGGTTTTATGCCACCAGAGGAACAGTTTGGTCATTCCCTGACTGAGGCATCAGATTTATATAGTTTAGGAGCAACATTGATTTGCTTACTTACTAATACCCGTTCTGTTGAGATTGGGAAATTAATTGATGATAACTATCGCTTTAATTTCCAGAAATTAGTTCCTTACATCAGTCCGCGTTTTCGGTCGTGGTTGATGAAAATGGTGGAACGCAATCGGAAACGTCGCTATGCGAATGCGGCTGTTGCTTTAAAAGCACTTCAGCCAATTCAGGTTGTTGGTACTGCCACCGGGATAGATACTTTAGTCAGTACAATCAAACTTAGAAAACGAGCTACTGTGCTGGGACTAGCCACTGTTGTTACACTGGTTGCTGTGGGGGCAACTTTGATGAGTTGTCAGCCTGGTGGTGCAGTCAGGCAATTGCTGGAAGCTAGAGAATGCCAAGGCTTTGACTTAAGCTCAAGTTGCCGAGAAAATACTGGACATTAAGATTAATTAGGTCGCATCCAACTCTTAACTCCTAACTTTAGTATGCCAGAACAACAGCAGTGGACTATAGCAGCAAGCGAACAACCCCCGGAGTGGTTCATCCAAGCGGTGAAACAGCATACACCCGCATCCAGTGGAATATATGCAGCGCAATTGTTGTGGCAACGGGGAATTAAAGATGATCAACAATTAACAGCTTTTATCAACCATAAAGCTTATCAACCAGCAAGTCCCTTTGAGTTTGGGCAAGAAATGCACCTAGCGATCGCACGGTTGCAACAAGCATATAACGCCAGAGAAAAAATTGCCATCTGGGGAGACTTTGATGCTGATGGCATTACCGCCACATCTGTACTTTGGGATGGATTGGGGCAGTTTGTCAAACAAAATACTCAGTTAATTTACTACATTCCTAATCGCCTCAAAGAATCCCACGGACTTAATAACCAAGGGATTGATAACTTAGCAAAACAAGGTTGTAAATTAATCGTTACTTGCGATACAGGTAGTACAAACATTGAGGAAATTATCTATGCTAAACAGCTAGGCATAGATGTAATAGTTACAGACCATCACACCTTACCCGCCGAACGCCCACCTGTCGCAGCGATTATCAATCCCCGCTATTTGCCAAGGGAACATCAGCTGTTTCATCTTTCTGGGGTGGCGGTAGCTTATAAGTTAGTGGAAGCACTATATCAAACTCTGCCTAATGTGGCAAAATATCCATTAGAGGATTTATTAGATTTAGTAGCAGTAGGATTAATTGCCGACTTGGTGCAGTTAAGTGGAGATTGTCGCTATTTGGCACAGATGGGAATTCAACGACTGCAAGCAGATTTTCAACAGCCAGCAGCAGCGCGGCGGCGTCCGGGGGTGGGGCGATTATTAGAATTGTGCCAGAAAAATGGCGATCGCCCCACAGATATTTCCTTTGGTTTGGGGCCAAGAATTAACGCTGTCAGCCGCATCCAAGGTAATGCCAGTTTTTGCGTTGAATTATTAACTAGTCGGGATGCCAAACGTTGTAACGAACTAGCCGAAGTTACAGAACTCGCAAATACCCGCCGCAAATCTTTACAAAAAGATGTGCAAGCGCAAGTAGCACAAAAACTTACTCAATTAGACTTATCAACCACCAGCGTCATAGTCTTAGAAGATGCCCAATGGCCTGCGGGTGTATTGGGCTTAGTCGCCGGACAGATAGCACAAGAAACAGGTCGCCCGACTATTTTGTTGAGTACGGAAGTAGCAGGGGAAGCAGGGGAAGCAGGGGGAGAAATTACTCCTTTATCTTCTAATTCAGAACTCAGAACTCAGCACTTAGAACTCGCATTAGCTCGTGGTTCTGCTCGTTCGGTGAATTCTGTCGATTTATACCAACTGGTGAAAGACCAAGCACATTTGTTACATCGTTTTGGGGGACATCCCTTTGCAGCCGGTTTGAGTTTGTTGGTGGAGAACATTCCTTTATTTACAGCCGCGATTAATCAGCAGTTGCGGCAATCTTTAGGTAGTACAACCCTAACGCCAACCGTGCAAACAGACTTGACACTAACAGTAGCAGACTTGGGGAAAGAGTTATTTTTAGAACTGAAACTGCTAGAACCTTGTGGAATGGGTAATCCTGTTCCGAAATTGCTAATTCAAAACTGCTGGTTTGAAAATTCTTGGCATCGCAATCAGCAGGATTGGCAAGGGAAAAAGGTACAGTACATTAAAACCGAGTTTGACATTCGGGATGATTCCAGCAGAAGTGTTTTTCCTGGTATATGGTGGGGACACTACAAAGATGAATTGCCTGTAGGAAGGTGTGATTGCATAGCAGAACTAGATTACAACACCTTTAAAAAACGTTATGAAATCAGATTAATTGCCGTGCGTCCTAGTGTTAACTCAACACTCAACACTCGGAACTCCCCACTCATCTTAGACTTACGGAATCAGGAACACTCAGCACTTAGCACTCAGCACGGGCTAAACCCTAGCTATCCGCTAACAGCACTGATTATTGAAGATTGTCCCGCAAATTGGGATGATTTACGCGCGTGGTTGCGGCGATGTCTAACGATAAGCCGCTCTACGTCTGGGCTTGACAATCAGCAACAACTAGCGATCGCTTGGTCTAAACCTAACCCCCAACCACCCAATCAAATTTGGCTGACTCTTGTCGGAATTGCCAAATATCTTAGTCGCACAAATCAACTAGTTACCCGCGTCCAACTTTTAGAGAAAATTGGCATCAGCGACCAAACCTTACTTGTAGGACTCAAAGCTTTAAAATATTTAGGGTTCACAGTCAAACGACAAGACCGTTATTTGCAAATCACCTGGCATCCAAGCGATAGCGCCGAAAACTCTGCCGATGCAGCAGTTGCACGATTTTTAGCTGCTGTCCGAGAAGAACAATTTCAGCGACAGTATTTTGCACAAGTGCCTTTATCTACTATTGTGGCGATCGCCAGCTACGACAATTAAGTAGGTCGGCGTAAATAATTAAAGGTTTGTAGTGAGGGCTGAAGCCCTGATTACAAGTCGGTGCGATCGCCGCGACCTTTCAAATACAGGACTTACGCAAACAATAGCCGAAAAGAATGATTTTCTTCTTAGGAGCAATTCATGAATTGCCCCTACAGCGTCTAGTTTTGCGTAATATCATGTCCGCTTAATTACTTATTAAACCCGAAGAACCCCAAAGAGCCAAAGCTACGCTTCGTCTCCCCTAAGAGCTTGCGGGGAGGGGATTAAGGTGAGCCAGCCACTCTTGTTGCATCTGGCGTGTGGGGTGCAATGACTGTGGGAATCATAACTAATTATGCGGACATGATATATAGCAATACGGTTCAGTTAAGGTTAAAACTCTTTGTCAAACTCAATTTTTTTAACGTAGACGCGAAGCGGCTTCCCGCAGGGTACCGCAGAGGCGCAGAGGAAACAGAGAGAAGAAAAAAATGCTTAACCCAAGCGTATTGTGATGTATAGGACTCCGATTTGATTTTTGAAAAAAACTCAGTATATCTTTCAGGACTTACGCAAACAATAGCCGAAAAGAGTGATTTTCTTCTTAGGGGCAATTCATGAATTGCTCCTACAACGTGTGGTTTTGCGTAAGTCCTATCTTTATTCCTTCTTCCCTGTTCCCCGTTCCCTTACTCTACGAGTGATTCAGGAATCAAATCGGATTGCTATAAGTCCTAAAATATTAAAGTAAAGCCTGTATTCATTACTGAATCAGGCAATTGAAATTTTTTATTAAATTTGCACGCAAAACTTCAGTTTAATTACTGAATAGCGAATCCTTCCGGTCTGATCGCATCTTCCAAATCAACGCCCATCAGGTTAGCCCCCTGGATGTTTGCATTTGTGAGATTTGTCTTTTCCAAGTCCGCGCCCTGTAGGTTAGCCGTTTGCAGGTTTGCTCCCATAAAGTTGGCTTTCTCTAGGTCTGCATCAAATAGGTTTGCTCCCAAAAGGTTTGCTCCCAAAAGGTTTACCTTGCCTAAATCTGCTCCTTGAAAGTTAGCCCTTTGTAAATTTGTTTGCTGTAAGTTAGCCCTTTCTAAGTCTGCATCTTGTAAGTTAGCACCCTCCAAGTTTGCCGCTTGCAGGTTTGCGTCCTTGAGCATTGCTCCAGTTAGGTTACAGCCGACACATTCATTGGTTTGTAGTAAATGTCTCACGTTTTCTGCTACAGACACTATTGGGGATACAACCGGAGATATTACTGGTGCTGCTAAAGACTCCATTGGTGATGTATCTGGAGATATTTCTGGAGCTAGTTCAGATTCTGTAGGTATGTCTGTAGGTATGGATGGTGTTAGTGTTTGAGCTCTAACGCTGGGTTGGTCAAGCAGAGAAAATCCTGCTACAAGTACCAGAAATACTGCTGTGACGATCCACTGAGTTAATTTTTTAGAATTTGATTGATTCATTAGTTCCTTCCTATGATGATTCGTAGTAGTGGGCTTGCTTTTATAGGAGCCATCAATAATCTGCTTTGTTCTCACTTTAGATAAATTGATTGATAAGAGCAAATATTATTTTGATTCAAATTGATAAATTCAAGTGATTAAAAAATCTTTTTGGATAGCACCCATCAAAAATTTTGAGTTTTCAGAGCAATGAGATAATACCTAATACTGAGCTATTGTTTGAGAAGCTTCTGTGCGTAGTTTACCGCCGTAGGCATCGCTGTTATTGAAGAGATGCTAAGTAGTTTTCTATCGGTAAATTTTGGGATATTCTTGACGGCTAGCGTTCAACATCGGTTAATATGACTAATTGCGCTCTGGCTTCAGTTTGAAAATTTACAGTAATATTTGATATTTAACGTGTAATTATGCTAACCAGTGTTGACCGTTTATTATTTGTCCGGCGAGTCCCGATTTTTAAGGAATTGCGGGATGATTTTATTGTGCGGCTCACTTCAGTAATGAACGAATTGTCATTTCCAGCTAATTACACCATATTTCGACAAGGAGAAGAAGGGCGATCGCTCTATATTGTCGTGTCAGGTCGAGTTAAAGTTCACATTGGGAATAAACAACTTGCAGAGGTGGAACAGGGAAAATACTTTGGTGAGATGGCAGTATTTGATACTCAACCTCGTTCCGCCACCGCAACAACTTTGGAACCTTGTGAATTTTTAGAACTGACGCAAGAGCAACTGTATGATGCGATCGAAGAAACTCCCGAAATTGCCGTCAACATCATTCGTGAACTCTCTCGTTTGATTCGTGGGCTGAATGAAAACATTAATTAATGTGGCAGCCTCACAGAGTCATTAATTAATGGTCGTTCGATTGTTTATAAAACTGTGATTGACGATATTTTTAAAAGGGAAATTAATAGATGAGTATTCCCGATTTTTCTCACTTATTTTTAACAGAACAAATAGTATCAACTCAAGGTTTAAATCAAAGATATTTGACACATCATCAAGCAGGTGAATTAGTTTTAATTTCCGGTAAATTATTGGCTTGCGATCCATTAACACTTTGGAATCCAGAAGCATTTACAGGAAGTTTTTTACCAGGTCGTTACCCAGTTATTTTAAGCGTCGCTCATATTCACAACAAGAATGGTAGAAATGATAAAAGGGTTGCTTATGCAATGCTTCAACTGAGTGAAGAACCTGCTGTGAGATGGGAGATAGCAGCTATCTCAAGTCAAAACTTAAATTCTTTAGAAGAAGCGCAAATATTTGGCTACGGTGTTGACTCTGGAACTGGTTGCTTTATGGATGCTAGTGTTGCTGAAATTATTGATGAACTAGAAGAAAATTGGAACACTCAGTTGCTTAAAGAACTACGAAAAAATTATAGCCCTACGTGGGACTGGGCTAATCTATCTGTAGGTGAATTAAATCAAGCAAATGTAATTGCTTTTTCATCTGGCTGGGGTGATGGCGTTTATGCTACTTACTTTGGATACAATGCCAGTCACAAAATCGTGAACGTTATAACTGATTTTGAAGTAGTCTAAGAGGATGTTTGAAAAGTCTAATTTATTACTAGCCCAGGAGAAAAGGAAATCGCGGCTACACAGACAAAACCCACACTTCGACCCTTCGACAAAGCTCAGGGCAACGCAAGCTCAGTGACCGCCTCCGTGGGTTTGAAACCGTTGATTTTTCATGCTTTCCACAGAGGTGGACTTTGCTTGTGTAGTAGCGAATTCTATTTGCCCAATACTTTTCAAACAACCTCTAAAATAAATTTTTATTTTAGTTAAGCTTGAGAGTTAATATAATTTAAAATCCAGACATTGTTGGAGAAACTGCTGGGGAATCTCTACACTTTCTCCCCAATGCAGATGCACATAAGAAGCATGAACATTTGCAGGTAAACCCCATCCCTCGCATCCCATATTTTCGTCACAATCGTAGCGAGAAGTTTCAAATAGGGGCTGAGTGGGAGTTAAGGTTAAATGGGAACGATGAAACTCATGTCCATAAACTGTTATACCTGCCTTAACTAACAGATTATCTTGCAAAGCTACTGCACGACGATACCCCAAAGTTAAACGCCCACCCATCACAGCAGATGTTGGTAGAACTCCCGCCATCGACCAAGATTTACCCTCAAAATCGATAATTTGCTCACATAAATACATCAATCCGCCGCATTCGGCAATTGTAGGCATTCCTTTAAGTATTGCTGTTTTCACTGCATCACGAACGCTGGTATTTTCTGCTAGTTGCTGGGCAAAAACTTCCGGGAAACCACCGCCAAAATACATTCCCTGCACATCTTTTGGTATACCAGCATCTTCTAAAGGACTCCAGAAAACCAGTTCTGCGCCAAGCTGTTGCAGCAAATCGAGATTATCTTGGTAGTAAAAATTAAAAGCGCGATCGCGGGCTACTGCAATCCTGACTGGGGATGAGGGATGAGGGGAATGAGGGGGATGAGGGAGAGGTTCGGATTTTAATAAAGGTAATAAGCGTTGCCAATCGAAGCAAGTATCACCTAAATCGGCGAGGCGATCAATTAAAGCATTGAGTTCGGGAAGTTCTGCTGTGGGTACTAAACCCAAATGGCGATCGGGAATTGTGATGTTATCTTGACGACGCAGCACGCCGAGAATAGGTAATTGTAAGGGTTCTAGGGAATCTTTGAGCAGAGAGAGATGGCGATCGCTCCCGACGCGATTTAATATTACCCCAGCTATTTTAATTCGGGAATCAAAAGACTGGTAGCCGTGAGCGATCGCAGCGACAGAACCAGATAAACGACTGCAATCAATCACCAACACCACAGGTAAATTTAAAAGCCGCGCGATGTGTGCCGTACTCGCAAAGTCTGTCGGGCATTGGGCATTGGGCATTGGGCATTGGGCATTGGTTATTAATTCTTCTTCCCCCACTCCCCACTCCCTACTCCCCTTCACTCCATCAAATAACCCCATTACCCCTTCCACTAGAGCATATTCACTCAGTTGGCTATGACGGGCAAAACATTGCTGGACGTAGGCTTCGGAAGTCAATACTGGGTCTAAATTGCGACAAGCACGACCAGTTACGTGTTGATGAAACATCGGATCAATGTAGTCTGGGCCTACCTTGAAAGATTGCACCAGGCGATCGCGACGGCGTAAAGATGCTAAAAGGGTGAGCGTAACTGTTGTCTTACCCACTCCACTACGTTCCCCGGCAATGACTAAAGTCATAAATGAAACAAACGGATAATTGACTATTGCCTGTGCGTCTATCGTCGCTTTTTGCAAAAGCAAAACCAACTAACTCCAACTTATACCAATTAGAAAGAAGAAAACCAGCCAATTAGGGGAGTTAGGCTGAAAAAGTCTGTCTAATAATATAGTTAGAGATTAGCCGAGCTCGGATAGCAATAAGCCACTACAAGAGGAACGTTTTATGATCGTTGTGCATCATCTTAACAACTCGCGATCGCAGCGTGTGCTGTGGCTGCTTGAGGAATTAGGTATCGAATACGAAATCAAATTCTATGAACGCGATGCAAAGACGATGCTGGCACCGGAGTCGCTGCGCCAAGTCCATCCGCTCGGCAAGTCACCAGTGATCACAGATGCAGACCTCACGGTTGCTGAGTCGGGCGCCATCATCGAATACCTAGTTGCTCGCTACGGTAATGGTCGGCTAGTCCCGGCATCCGGTACGCCGGAGCATCTGCGCTATACGTATTGGCTGCATTACGCCGAAGGCTCTGCAATGCTACCCTTGGTGATGCGGACGGTCTTGAATAATTTCGGGGCAGGGGACAGCAGCGTTGTTAGCGGATTCGTCGCGCCCCAGATCAAACTTCACTTTGACTACATAGAAGGCGAACTCCGTAAAAGTACGTGGTTTGCGGGCGAGGAATTTACCGCCGCCGATATCCAAATGAGCTTTCCCCTCGAAGTAGTCGCCACGCTCAGAGAACAGGTCGAGAACCGGCCAAAGCTCAAAGAATTTGTCGAGCGCATTCATGCGCGACCTCCTTACAAACGGGCGCTTGAGCGTGGAGGCACATACAACGTATCCTTTGAATAATTTGGGGAAGGAAAATAGAAAAACCCTCCAGATTTTTGGAATATCCAAAAATCTGAAGAGCTTCTGTTTGATTTTCGCAATTTTGGTAACTTTTATTCTTTCCAGGCGAAGCTAACTATTTGTTTCCAATTTGAAAATATTCGCTGTAATTCCCAGGCTTTCTTCAAAAAGTGACTCGCGGCCCCAACGTTGCACCTGCTGACTCAGCAATGCTTCCGCCTTTTGTTCCGAAAGTGAAGTCACTTGTTGAAACAAACCGTCAGATTGGGCACCACCGTGGGTTTCCATCCGCATACAGCCACCAGTTTCCGAGCAGATTACTGTACCACAGTCTGCCTGCGGATTGGTCGAACTGAGGCGCAAGGCAATCAAGTCGCCGACAATCTCACCCACATCAGCAAGAGGAACACCCGCTAATTCGGCTTCTACTTGCCGTTGATCTTGGGCAATAAAGCGAATGCGAGTGATGTCGTAATCTCCGGTTTCCTTTTGATAGGAAACTGGCTGCCATTCTAGACGACTTGCCAGCCAACCCAAAAATAGCAAAGCTTGGGCGGGGTTGCCTTTTTCGTAATCAATAGTTACTCGATCAACTTCCCTAAGCGCCGCGCGACGGTGGGGTGAGTCGTAGGCTTCAGCTGTCAACTCTTGCCATGATGCAAGGCGACGCCAGTTCAAGTCAGCTAGGGGAACACCACTTTCTACCAACTCTTGTAGGCGGAGTAAATCACTTTCTGGCTCGTTAAAGCGGCAAGAATCCACAATAACATTATTGCAGACTGCTGCCAGCCGCTTGAATAGACTGTTGTTTGGGTCTGGTGTTGCTTTCCACCAGACAAACTTTGGTAAGCCACCAATTAACAATGCTGGAATCATGCCCCCTATGCGTTCCAAGGCAGTAGCAGTTCCACTGAGAGTTATATACTCGCAACAGATTAGTGTGCTTGACGATTGCTTTTGGATGGGGCAATAGGCAGAAACTTGAGCCTTGACCCCTTCATCTTCGCCAGCAATGGGAAATAGCGCAATAATGCGGCAGGGGTTGCGGAGGGCGATTTCATCGGCAATTCTGGGGCTTGGGGCATTTAAGCTGGGAATACTACCAGAACCATTATCCCCCGTAGCCCCGTTTCCTTGACGTTTGGCAAATTCTTCTCTCAAGACAGCCAGGGTTTGAGGTGTTGCTACTCCAGTATCTGGCAGTGCATATTTTCTCTGCACTTGCCGCAGCGCAGCTTCCATCTGAGGCCCTAAAATTCCGTCAAGCGGGCCGTTGTAAAATCCCAAAGTAGCTAAAAGATACTGGGTTTCTTCCGGTTCGTAAACCACTAAGGTAAATGTAGTAGCCCGAGTAGCAGCAGGAAGCCCACCGTTATCGCCATTAATGCCGTAGCTTTGCCAAATTTGACTCAGTTCCGCATCTAATTCGTTCAGCGAAATATCTTTTGGTGCCTGAAGTGAAAAAATTGTAGAAGCTTGGGGAGCCATAAGGAATTTTGGATTTTGGATTTTGGATTTTGTCATTCGTCATTTGTCATTTGTCATTTGTCATTTGTTTTTACTAGTGACTAATGACTAATGACTAATGACTAATATTTAGAGTCTGCGCCAGCGCCGGCCATCCTGGTTAATTAAGAATTCTGCTTCTGCTGGTTCCCAGGTACCGGCTTCATACTGGGGAATAGTATTTGCGTCGGCGGGTGCATCCCAAACGGAAAGGGCTGGATTTACTACCTGCCAGGCTGCTTCTACTTCGTCCGCCCGTGTGAACAATGTTTGATCACCCATCATACAATCAAGGAATAGGCGATCGTAGGCATCGGATGTTGCTTGGATGCCAAATGAACCATAACTAAAGTCCATGTCAACGGAACGGGTGCGGAATTCTGCCCCCGGCATTTTGACATCAAAACGCAGGGAAATACCTTCATTCGGCTGAATCCGCATCGCCAAAATATTGGCGTTTACCTGTTGGGCGGCAGATTGGAACATCCGAGACGGAACTTCGCGGAAGTGAATCGAAATCTCACTGACTTTTTTCGGCATCCGCTTCCCGGTACGCAAGTAGAAAGGAACACCTTTCCAGCGCCAGTTGTCTACCAAAAACTTCATCGCTACATAGGTGGGTGTGGTGGAGTTGGGATCAACGCCTGGTTCTGTCCGATACCCTGGCACTGCTTCACCCTTCATCCAGCCAGCACTGTACTGACCGCGTACTGCTGACCGCGACAGATTGTGAACATCAGCTAAACGGGTAGCTTTGAGTGCCTTCACTTTTTCGGTGCGGATGCTGTCGGCATCCATTGCGTTGGGTGCTTCCATCGCCGTTAAGCAGTAAAGTTGCATGAGGTGATTTTGCAACATATCCCGCAGTGCGCCGGCACTTTCATAGTAACCAGCCCGGTCTTCCACTCCCACGGTTTCTGCCACGGTAATTTGTACGTGGTCAACAAATTGACGATTCCACAACGGCTCAAAAATCGCATTCGCAAAGCGAAATACCAGCAAATTCTGGACTGTTTCTTTACCCAAGTAGTGGTCAATACGATATACTTGGTTTTCTTTGCAAAATTTCTGTACCACTTGGTTAAGACTCTGGGCAGAAGCCAAGTCTCGGCCAAAGGGTTTTTCAATTACTAGACGATGTTTGTAGGGATCTTCTAGCATCCCGAGGCTTCCTAGCTGCTTAATCGCTTCGGGAAAGAATGAGGGGGCAACTGAGAGGTAAAACATCCGATTCCCTCGCGTGCCCCGTTTTTCGTCTAATTCAGTCAATAAGGTTTTCAGTTTCTGGTAGCCTTCGGGGTTATCTATATCCCCAGGACTATAGAAGAGTCCTTGAGAGAAGTCTTGCCAGAGTTCCCCTAAATCGACATCGGGATGCGCCTCTTCCATGCCTTTTTGCATCTGTTCACGGAAGTAATCATGGCTCCACTCTCGACGTGCCACACCGACAATGGTAGTTTCTGGTGGAATACGCCGTTCTCGCCGCAATTTGTAAAGTGCTGGTACTAGTTTGCGCCAGGTGAGATCACCAGAAGCGCCAAAAATGACTATAATCTGGGGTTCGGGCATCCCTTGTTGTTGCAGACCAACGCGCAAGGGATTTTCTAGCAGACTAACCATAGGAATTTGGGATTTTGGATTTGGGATTTTAGATTGGGTATTAGGGACTGGGAAATGATTTTAGATTTTAGATTTGGGATTTTAGATTGAAGTCCAATCCAAAATCCCAAATCCAAAATCCCAAATTCCCAATCCCTAGCCCCTACACTGGCGACAATACCTTGATCTTTTCTTCTAAAGAGTTCATCAAGGACTGGAAGGGCTGGATAAACTTGTCAATAGCTTCGACTAACAGTTCATCCATTACGGCATCGAGATCGATGTTGATGTCGGGATCTTTGAGGTTTTCGATCAGCGTGTAAGCTTTTTCTACATCCGTTTCTAAGCGATCGCTTACGTTACAATGATCGGCACAAGCTTTAATCGTCGCTGGCGGTACGGTGTTGACGGTATCTTGTCCAATCAACTCTTCGACATACATCACGTCTCTGTAGTTGGGGTCTTTGGTGCTGGTGCTAGCCCAAAGTAGCCGTTGTACTTTGCCTCCTTTGGCTGCCAAGGCTTGCCAACGATCGCTTTTAATGATTTTCTTGTATTCTTGGTACGCAATCTTCGCGTTAGCGATCGCCACTTTCCCTTTAACAGCTCTGAGCCTTGCTTCCACGGCAATATCATCAACGCCTTTTTTCAACTTAGCATCAATTTTGCCGTCAATGTTGCTATCAATCCGGCTGAGGAAGAAACTAGCAACTGAAGCAATTCTACTGATGTCTTTACCATCAGCCACCCGTTTTTCTAAGCCCCGAATATAAGCCCAAGCCGTGTTGATGTAGCTTTCTACAGAAAACAGTAGCGTAATATTGACATTAATACCATCAGCGATCACCTGTTCCACTGCTGGCAAGCCAGGTTCTGTACCGGGGATTTTAATCATCAAATTTTCCCGACCAATTTCTTGGAAATAGCGTCGGGCTTCGGCGATTGTTGCTTCAGTATCTTGGGCGATGGTTGGTGGTACTTCCATACTCACATAACCATCTAGTCTATTCGAGGCTTCATAAACTGGGCGTAAAATATCACAGGCATTACGGATATCTGCAAAAACTAGGGATTCGTAAATTTTCTGTATCGGTAAGCCAGCCCGAACTCCGGCTTCGATATCGGCATCATAAATGACATTACCAGCGATCGCTTTTTCAAAGATAGCTGGGTTAGAGGTAATCCCAGAGATCCCTTGATTTTCAACCAGGTCTTTGAGTTCGCCTGATTGAATAATGTCACGGGTCAAATTATCGATCCAGATACTTTGACCGTATTGCTTAATTTCTAGTAGATGATTGGTAGCCATAGCTCTAATTTGTTTCACTCCTGTATAGTGATGTTTCCAAGTGAAGTCAGCAAAACCCATCAAATTTTGATGGTGACTTTTGAATTGTGGCGTTGCCAATCACTTATCGCATCGGCCAGCTGAGATAATCTTTAATACATCTTTAAGAAGTGCTATTCTCCATTTCCAATCCTAAATCACCATGATTAACTTTTAATTAATGCCAGAGGCTAGACGCATCCTTGATGCTTTTGTCACCGTCTTCTAATGCAGTATGGCAAAAATAACTATCCAGTTGAAAAAGCTTGTAAATAAAGCTTTATTTTCTTTTGTCTTCTACCTTGGGATACTAATGTCCGTTTTGAGTAAAAGACTCCACTTTTGCGACATCCTCTTTGCTACCAATAATTAAAGGCGTGCGCTGATGCAGTTTTTTCGGCACTACATCCAAAATATCCATCAGTCCTGTGGTAGCACGACCGCCTGCTTGTTCAATTAAAAAGGCCAGAGGAGCGGTTTCATAAAGCAAGCGCAATTTCCCATCTGGGTTTTGAATTGTACCTGGGTAGAGAAACACGCCGCCTTGAACCAAAATTCTATGGATGTCGCTCACCATTGCGCCGCTATAACGAGCGCTGTAGCCTTCTGTGCGATGAACGTAGCGGATATATTCTCGAATTGATTCCTCCCACTGCCAGAAGTTACCTTCGTTGACGCTGTAAACAGACCCGTGGGTAGGAATGCGGATATTTTCTTCTGTGAGAATAAACTCTCCTAAGCTGGGATCAAGGACAAAGGAATGAACCCCCTTACCTATAGTATAAACCAGCATCGTGCAAGGCCCATACAGAATGTATCCGGCAGCGAGTTGCTTACGACCGTTGGTGAGGAGGTCAGTTGCCTTACCATCGCTATCAGTTCCTTCTTGTTGGCGAATGGCGAAAATGGAACCTAAGCTGAGATTGTTATCAGTGTTGGATGAGCCATCAATTGGATCGTACAGCAGGGTATAACGTCCAATGGGGCAATTTTCGGGGATGTAATAGGGATTTTCCATTTCCTCAGAAGCGAGGCGACAGACTAAGCCGCTTTGCTTAAACACTGAGATAAATACATCATTGGCATAAACATCCATCTTTTTGACGGATTCGCCTTGGACATTAACTTCCCCAGTAAATCCGAGAACGCCTTCCATTAAACCGGCGCGACTCATGCGACGAGCAACCAGTTTGCCGGCTAGGGCGATACGATTCATCAGCGCACTTAAATCCTGTGCATCTGGCGAAAAACTCTGAAGTTGCTGTAAAACGTGACGGGATAAGGTTGTACAATCACGATCTAGGGATTTGTCTGTAGCGTCGTAGGTAGATAAGTCTAAAGATTCTGGCGCTTTAGCCATTTTTATGTTCTCCGCAGCCACTAGCTGTTAGTTGGGTTTTAGTCGTGTATAGCAACTTATAGTAGTTGCTGCCTCTATCTTAGAAAGGTAATTTGAGAACTTAGATGCGACTTTAGATAAACTAAAGAAATGAATTTTTAGTGACCCTTGCGCCCAGAGCCTAAATACGTAGTTGCTTGCCGTAGATATTGCCAATATTGAGTCAATGATTTACCTAAATCAAGTGACTACAAAAAGTAATAAAGGCAAGGAAGCCACTAAGTATTATGTGCAGCCTGAGCTACCCTGAAGTTATGGGAAAACAGGTTTAGATTTATCATTTGGGATTGAGAACTGCTTACTGCTTATGTTCAATTACAATCCATTAGAGTGCCTACCTTCATCAGCAGAATTGCCCGATTCTGATGATACTCCTGTGGATAACGAACTGCAAATATTAATTCCCAACTTATTGTTAGCGATATTAGCTGCTATTTGGCAAGCCCGTGATGATTGGTTTTTTGGGATCAATATGGGTATTTATTATACAGTCAATAAACCTGCCATTGTCCCCGATGGGTTTCTCAGTTTGGGTGTAGAACGTTTTGTTGGAGAAAATGGGCGTTCTAGTTATGTATTTTGGGAAGAAGATGGCATTTCCCCAATCTTATCGTTAGAAATTGTTTGCCAAACTTACAATTTTGAATACGAACAAAAAAAATTAGATTATGCCCAATTAGGCATTTTATATTACGTAATTTATGCACCAACCCGCTTACGTCGTAAGCGTCAGCGTTTAGAAGTTTATCGGTTAGTTAATGGTGAATATATTTTACAACCAGGCGATAAAATCTGGATGCCGGAAATTGGTTTAGGTATTGGACGTGAACGGGGAACCTACCAAAGAATCACGCGAGAATGGTTGT
Organism: Nostoc sp. NOS(2021); assembly: GCF_017115025.1. Taxonomy (GTDB): domain Bacteria; phylum Cyanobacteriota; class Cyanobacteriia; order Cyanobacteriales; family Nostocaceae; genus Nostoc. The sequence continues at coordinate 18,484 of NZ_JABXKM010000306.1, forward strand.
ATTGGTATGACGAAAATGGTAATAGATACTCAACACCAGAAGAAACAACAATTGAGCAACAGCAACAACTAGAGCAAGCTCAACAACAGCTTCAGGAACTTTTAGCGAGATTACAACACAAGGGAATCAACCCGAATAATCTCTAAATAAACCATATTTATTTTGAGAACCATAGTTTTAAAAGTAGTGGGAGCATCGCATCTTGCTCCCTGCGGGTAGTAGCGGATAAGATGCCCACACTACTCCCAATACGGTTCGGTTAAGCCCAAAAAATAAAAATGTGTAGGTTGGGTTGAGGAACGAAACCCAACATATTGCAGAGTTTGTTGGGTTTCACTTCGTTCAACCCAACCTACAAATATTCTTAACGGAACCCTATTGGCACTACTCCAAGTTTTAAAATAGACGAGGTTTATTTTATGGCAAAGAGAAATAAGCTGATTGTCCTTTTGAAGTATTATTTTTGCTTCGCACATTCGGGACAGGTAGTGAGTGTTGTAAAGGTACTGTAGTAATGCAAATATGCAAACCTAGATTCTGCTTTTGGTGGAAACCATTTACTCACTGATATTAATAAATTAGCAAAATTACGCTATTGTACGGTTGCTGTGTAAGATTTAAGTTACGTAAGGTTGAATTTCAAATCAAATAAATCTAATACAAAATATATGCCAGTAGAACAAGACATTCTAATACGGTTAAAAAAAGTAAGAGTTGTTAAAAATACAATAACTCGCACAGTCAGAGATTTAATAAACGACTGTGATAATAAGAAAATCGGAATACCAACTTACCAGCGAACTTTTGTATGGGATAGCGCAAAGCAGTACCGATTTATCGAATCTATTTTTATGGATATTCCAATTCCACCTTTATTCTTACTAGAAAAATTCAGTAATGAGACAGGCGAAAAAATCTTTGAAATAATTGACGGAGTTCAAAGAATCACTACTCTTGAGAACTTTCTGAAGGGAACTCTCAAACTCGCAGGTCTTGAAAATTTACCAGAATTAAACCAATACACTTTTTTAACACTTCCACCCAGTATAAGTAGTCTGTTTTGGGAACGCCAAATCAATATCATTATCATTGAAAGTGATACCCACCCAGAAATACAATTTGAAGTATTTGGAAGACTCAATAACGGATCAGTTTCTCTTAATGCTCAAGAATTAAGAAACTGTATGTTTCATGGGAATTTTAATGATTTTTTGCTCAAGTGCAGGCATATTCCCATCTATAGAGAAATATTAGAGCCTTTCTCAAAATTTAACAACGTAAAAGAGGGAAAGCCAGACAAAAACAGAATGCTTGATGTTGAGTTAATTTTGCGATTCTTTAGTTTATATGAATCATAGTTCTTATGATCGCAATTTTATAGATGCTGTTTCACGCTCAACAAGCTCTAAACTGAATGTACGTCTAGGAATTTGGAAAAATAAACTTAATCTAATTATAGAGAATCCACAGCCATACTTGGAAAAGCTAGAACAGAAGCAGCAACACTTCAATTCCAAGCCATTATGTAATTCTTCAGGTCAAACAATTGAGACAATTGATGAGGCTGATTTTGTGGATCATAAGCTCTACCATAGATTTTATACCCCATCAAGCGAAATATCCCCTAGACCCAGCCATAATACAGATGATGTTAAATTTTTTCTAGATGGTTCAGAATATCACTCAGATAATGAAAATGAGACAATCCGCATGGTCCTTAATTTTTTAACCAAGAGAATTAAGGACGATGAGGATTCCGCAATTACCCGTCTAGCTGGCTTAAAATTTATCGGAACACTTGATCAACTGAGTTCTAGAGTAACAGGAAAAATTAAAAAGTTTAAACGACTGGATCTTAATAACAGCGATTTAGAAGATTTATATATTGATACCAGTGGCTCTAAAATTGAAAATTTGGAAAACTTGAAAGAGATGGCATCACTTTTTAGCTTTATGAGCGACTTTAGATTCATATCTACCTAAAACCAAGATGCGTCAGTCTCGTTTTACGGCACTTGCTCCCACTGCTGGGAGCAAAACACAGAGTTGACGATCGCCTTTAGATGAAAGTGTAACCTCAGTGACAGATAATCACCAGACTGGTAACACCCCCTGTTACTTCGCCAACAACATGATCAATTTAGGGGGTAATATATATCCTTAGAACTTGGATTAAGATAAGGACGCTGCAAGTCAATTGTATGCCGCGTAAAGTGTTGGTCAATAACCCTCATGCGTTCCTCCATTGCATTCTTACCTTTTTGCCAAGCTTCTAATAAAGCATTAGCGACAATTTGGCAACGGTTCATCCCAAAACTTTCTTGTGCTGCAAATTTTTGGGTTGGTTCTTCGGCTAAACCTAACCCTGGCGCTAAAAATTTTGTAAACAAGGGAATTTCGGGCTGGAAATGGGATTGATTTTCTGGATAAATAGCCTGAAGGATTGTGCGGATTGCTGGATAGTCGGGGAGTTCAAAGTAGAGTAGCCCCGAATCATAGCGTCCGTATGCACAGGGATTGTGGAGAACCTGAAAGCTAAAGGGAATCGAGGCTGCATTCAATCGCAGTGTCAGGCTTTCCATGAGAGCGATCGCACCAGATGCCGTAAAGTTAAAGTAAATTCGCCCTGCTCCCAAATCAGCATCGGGGTTGCTCTGGTGTTCCTGTCCGACGTTACTAACTGCCAAGTAACAACCATTTTGCAGTCGATTTTTGGGCATCCAGATTGCTACCATGTCACCCACTTTGGTAGATTTCTTACTGGATTCTAGATGGCAGTCTGGCTCAACATAAAGTGTTAAACCGCCTTTAGTCACCGCCATAGTACCATCAGGTTCTTTCCGCAACACCTGCCATCGAGGGTCAAAGTAACCTATGCTGTGATTACTGGCGTGCAATTGCTCGTAAAAGTTCCAATCAATCTCCAAAATGGAATTATCTGCTAAATTATGCTTTGGCGGGCGATTACTACTATCACTATTGACTGCCAAAGTACTTTGCAGGGAGCCATTGTAATAGATTCCATACAGAAAGTTTCGCAGCAGTAGAGTGAGATACTTCTGTTGTAAATCTACAGAATTGTGCTGAAATCTGTCGGCTATTTTAGTCGGCAGAGCAAAGGGTTGATAATTAGGATGGGAAATACAAAAATTTGACTCAATCTGGATATTCTTAGCAATGTCAAATAGAGAAGTTAGGGGTTGATTGATACAGTAATTTAGCATTAATCCATTCAGAACTAAAACTTTAAAATCCAAAATCATCAAAACAGAATTCAGGAGTCAGGAGTCAGAATAAAGCCATGAATTCTGTATGAGTGGCGGAGCAATTTCAAGCTCCGCTCCTGAATTCTGACTTCTTCTTCAAGAAACCACTCAGGGGCAAAAATCCTCTGATAATTATCATAGGGTAAATAACACGTAGAACAATTAAAAATGTCTAATTTAATTTAGAAGCTGGCTTTTAAATTGTTCTATATCCTGCCATTAACAACCGCGAAGCCGAGTTTTTTCGTAATAAATGCGAAGTAACTGTTGCTCTTTTACAGGTTGAGAAAGTTTATGGATTTTTGCTACAGGATTCAGGATTTCTGACTCTGATATCCCGAAAATGGTCAGCACAGCTTGCTCCGGCATAGTGAGTAAATTTTTAGCTACTTGGAGCATACAGATGTCAGCATTATTAAAGTATTTACGGCACGTAATCATATCCTGAATTTGATGAATCAGTGCCAGCCCCGCAAACTGGATAACGCGCGAAATAAAGTCACTGCGGTATGACAAAATCATCGGGAAAGTATTTATATAAGCCCTAATTAGGGCAATAATTGAAGGTTGTAAAATCTCTAAAGGTGTCAACGCCAGATGTAGAGATTCTTCTAACTCAATGGTGGGGTCTACTACAAGACTCTTGAGCCAAATTCCTAAATAGCTTGCCAGCAAAGTTCCTAAATCAAAGGCTGGATCTCCCCAAGAACAAGCTTCCCAATCAATTAGTCGTACTAGGCAATTGTCTAGTTTCTCCCACCTGGAATGAACCAAAATGTTGTTCAATTTCAGGTCGTTGTGAGTCAAGCAGCAAGGATTCCAATCATATGCCAAATCTGCGATCGCAGATTCCAAACTCTCGTACTGTTGATAGAGAACATAGAATTTCAGCGCATCTGTGGGAACAGTCCCAAAAATCTCTGGTTCAATTGACCCTAGCCCTTGCGCCGGATTGTAAAAGCCATAGCGAAACTCTCCTTGGGGAGCAGTTGCCATAAAATCCTTATATTCTCGGCGGTTGAAGGTTGCGCGATGCAGTCCCGCCAAAGTAGTGCCGATCGCAGAGGCAATTTCTTGTGGAAAAATATCATTGTTGTGGTAGAATGTCGCAAGTTCCAGATATTCACTCAGGTAATTGCGGACGAGGATAGAATTTTCTTCGTCAAAATGCACTACCAATGGTGCGAGCGCTGAAATATTGCCGAGAACTGGAAACTGCTGGAGCAACTGGTGAAACAGCCACTCCTTAAATAACTCATGGGGCGGCGCATCATTGTTGATGTTACGTTCTTGTTTAAGGAGCAGTTTGCGATTATCTGCTAGAGTCACTAGTAAATCGAGATTGTTCTTACTACTTCCCGGCAACTCAGATTTATCTGATGCGCCATCTTCTGAGCTACACAGACCCACGTCTTGCAGATACTGGATAACGTTATGAGAAGACAGTGATAATACCATGTATTATTTCCTACTTCATAAATTACTTAAACTTATCTGTGTCAAATTTGCTTAGTCTTAGCAGCTTGCGGTAGATATAAAGATTTGTACAATCTACTAATATCCCATATTTGGGATAAAAAACTGCCAAAATGGCACCAAGTCCTTTACAATTCCTTTAAAATTTGCTCTCAGATACCGTGACATCTTTACACTTTCTCAGCAGAGTTATTTAGATACATCTAGAGCAAGTTTTGTGGTAGAGCCTTTTGATGTAGCTTCATCTCCTTTTTTTGTGGCAAAGAAGCATCCCCAGCAAAAAACTGATTGGCGGCAGATGTTGTTTGATGTTCAGTAGTCATTCTGAAAGCAGCGAAGAATTTCAGTAATCCTTCGCGGTAGGAAGCATGACATTCAACGCTATTATTTTTATTTATCATCACAAAGCTAAAAAAACCGGACTTTTTAGGGAATTAGTCATGATTTTTTTCTTTAATTTTTAGAATTGGTGTCTGGAAACCTTGTTATTACGTCATTTGTCTTACTTACGTATTGTAGATGGGTATAGGCGATCGTAGACAACGGCTACATGAGTGCATCTTATGTAACTGCACGACGAACGAACCTCTCCCTGCCTTAAACTAAAGTTAAAGTCTGTCCCTCTCCGACTCGGAGAGGGACGGTTTTGGGTAAAATTGTGGATTATTCAAGTTGAAAGTATTAAGGAATATCTACCATTTGAATCCGACTGATAATTTAGAACATCATCCCGGAATTGAAACGGCATTTTCAATTACAGCTTTTGATGAATCACACGAAACATTCATCCTCAACGCTCCTTACTCCGGCGCGATCGCTCAATCATTCTTCCATCCTCAACACCTGGAAGTATGCTAACAACAACTACCACGTTGAAATGGAGAAAACACAGAAAAATATCCCTAGTTTTGGTAGAGCAAAGGAAATAGCAGCAGAAAGTACATTTGAGTTTTTTATCATCTCCCAAAAAGAACTCAAACTACAAAAGTGGATTCGTTTGGGTAAATGGATGAGTAAAGCTGAAGTAACGGTTGAACAATTACCGAAACATAAAATTACTGAAGGTATATTCACTTGTACACATCCATGAAATCCTTTAGATGTGATGTTCACTAATCAAGTGATTAGCTATGATGTTGTGAATATGCCTCCAGTTAGCTTAATTCATAATGTCCAAATGCGAGGGCAATACTATCAATTTGATGGCATTCAAAACTGAAAAATCCCAGTTCGGATGGAATATCGTTTTCGGAGTTAATTACTTCCCAAAACCTTTACTACGGTTTTTATTTTTTGTCGGCTCTAGCGTCATTAGCTCTGCTTTAAAACCTCTGGAATTTTGCAACATTAACTTACGTATTCGCTGGCGTTGGTAAGCCTGCACTTCAGCAGCTAAAGGATGATTAGGATCAATCTTTAGGTGAGTAATAGAAGAAACATATTTTTCTTTACTTTCGGGATTATTTGGCTCTTTTAGTCCGCACATAATCCCGCCTTCATCTCCTGAATAACTAACAAAATCAATCTCAAACTCTCTGTCTGGGTCAGCGTCTTCTCTTTTTTGCTTTAATGTCTTCAAAAACTCCTTTCCAGCCCATGCTTTAATTGGTAAACTCTCATTTAATTTTTTAGTAAGTGCCTTTGCTGCATTGTAATCATCAATTCTCATCTGTCTAGCTCCTTATGCAGTCTTTATTTCAGTTTAAAAGGATCTTACTATAGCAGTTCTCAGTTGAGTGAAATACAGACCTAACCCCCAGCCCCTTCCCTTGTAGAAGGCAGGGTGGTTTCATACGAAAAAAGAAAAATACATAAGTCTTGATTCCTCGTTTTGTGGCATGGCTTTTACCCCGCTTCCATTCCTCTCCCCCACGGGGGGAGAGGCTTTGAAACCCAGTTTTAGTTTTTCTCTGCTTGTATGAAACCACCCTGCCAGCCCCTTCCCTTGTAGGGAAGGGGGTAAGATTCAAAGCCTCTCTCCTAAAAGGAGAGAGGAATGGAAGTGAGGTCAAAGTGTATTGCATCCAAACAAAAACCGCTATATCTATGCTCCACAGTTTTTAACCTTTTCCTCAGTCACAAATTACGCTACAATCTTTAACCCGTGTTAGTTCTGTACGCTCCCCACATTCACTGTGAAACACTATCAACAACAACCCAACGCCTTCCCCAACGATTACCTAAACAACTTGTGGGGAGAAATCCAAGCTTGTCCTTACTTTGCTATCAACAACCTCAACCGCGATTTTGTCGCCACTAAAGGATTTTCTGTAGTGTTTCAGCGTTCTGGATTAGCACAAGTAGAACAGCAGTTTCCCTACTTCAAGCCTTACCTAGATTTAGCCCTCCAGCCGAATTGTAATGCTTTTTACCTCAATCCTTTACAACTCAAAGAAGGCTCCCGCGTCGATCCGCATATCGATCGCTCCTTACGTTCCTACTCCAAAACCATTGAACCACCTGCGGTTGTCAGCGTCCTCTATGTGCGAGTACCAGCAGATATGGAAGGGGGAGAACTGGTACTGCGATCGCACAAACGCCAACTTGGGCAAATTAAGCCCCAAATCAATACTTTACTTTACTTTCAAGGTGATTTAACCCATTCGGTTAACGCTGTGAAAACTCCAGGAAATCGCTTAAGTTTAGTTTGTGAACAGTATAGTTTGAGTGAAGCTGAACTCCAGGAAATTCCAGAGTTTACTGTAGAGTCAAGAAGCACTCAGTCTACAACCAAAAAAAGAAAATATGCCTCATAGTTTAGTGTTGAATTTGCTACCTCAATCGCCTATTCCACCACAGTATCTTACAGGTAGACATCTCCACGCCCTATTTTTAACCCTTGTTAGTTCTGTAGATACCACATTGGGCGATCGCTTGCACGATTCCACTGCTGATAAAGCTTTCACCCTCTCCCCTCTACAAATTAATTCTCCCCTTTTAAAGGGCGGTAAAGGGGGATCTAAATTGCAATATTCACATCAACAACCCATTCCCGCCGGTACACCTTGTTGGTGGCGCATCTCTTTATTAGATGACACTCTATTTGCCAAACTTACCCAACTCTGGCTAAATCTTAATCCCAATCGCCCTTGGCATCTTGGCCCCGCTGACTTGTATATTACCAGCATTCAAGGCACACCCCAATCTATTCAACCTTGGGCAAATGCCAGTACTTACGCTCAATTATACGAAGAAGCTAGCGATGTCTACGACGGGCTACGCCTACGCAATTGCTCCATTAACCTTAGCTTCTCCACACCCACCGCCTTCCGTCAAGGACAGTATGACAGTACTCTTCCTACCAGAGAATCTGTTTTTAATTCCCTACTTTCGCGGTGGAATAAATACAGTGGCATAGAATTTAATCACATTGCGATCGAGTCCATCTTTCCTTCTTTTGTCAATATTCACACAGAAATATTAGCTGACTCTCGCAGCAAATTTATTGGCATTGTTGGCGAAGTTAATTACAAGATTTTGGGAGAAATTCAACCGATACAAATTAAGCAAATTAATGCTTTAGCTGACTTTGCTTTATATAGCGGTGTCGGGAGAAAAACAACTATGGGTATGGGCATGATGCGGCGAATGTATTCCCCCTAATCGGACAGGAATTATAAACCGAATGTTAATATCTAAGGACTAAATTGCTTAAGTCGGTTGATAGCACGTTCAACAATGTTGCGTTGACGGTAGATTTCACGTACACCTGTATGCCCCTACCAGTGTATCTGTACCAGGTATTTCGTGAAATAGCATTATGAGAATTCCCGAAAATCAGTCACCTTTAACCACTGCTAGGAATTTCAATCAAAAACTCTGTTCCTTCTCCTGGTTTAGAGGAACATTTAATCTGACCATGATGTTTTTCAACTATTATTTGATAACTGATAGATAATCCTAACCCTGTACCTTTACCTATTGCTTTGGTGGTGAAGAAGGGGTCAAAAATGTGCGATCGCACCTCTTCTGGAATTCCAAGACCATTATCAGCTATTCTAATTACAATCTGATTATTAACGGCTTGCGTACTAATCCAGATAGTCAAGGGTATTTTCGGACACGTTTGGGATAACTTCAAATACCTTTGCTGTATAGTTTTAAACTTTTCCTCTAATGCATCAATACTGTTACTCAAAAGATTCATAAATACTTGATTTAATTGCGCGGGATAGCATTCGAGCAAAGTTAAAGTAGCATATTCTTTTATAATCTCAATAGCTGGGCGTTCATTATTGTTTTTGAGCCGATGCCCTAAAATCAGCAAAGTACTATCCAAGCCTTCATGAATGTCTACTGGCTTCAATTCAGCCTCATCTGTACGAGAAAAGTTACGCAGTGATAGCACAATATCACAAATCCGCTCTGTTCCTACTTTCATTGACTCAAGGGTTTTGGGTAAATCTTCCATGAGAAAGTCCAAATCAGTCTGGTCAATTTGCTCTTGAACAGTTGGCAATAGGGAGGAGTTTTGACGGTAAATTTTCACTACATTTAGCAGTTCTTGAGTATATTCATTTAAATGGATAAGATTACCAAAAATAAAACTGATAGGATTGTTGATTTCATGCGCGACTCCAGCAAGTAGTTGTCCTAAACCTGCCATTTTTTCACCCTGAATTAACCGGATCTGAGTTTGTTTTAATTCTTGTAGAGCTTGAGTAAGCTGTAAGGCTTGACGTTTAGTTTGTTCGAGTAATTCCGCTTGCTGAATTGCAATTCCAAATTGTACCCCTATTTGAGCCAGTAAATTAATTTCTTCCTCTTTCCAATAACGCGGTTGCGAATTTTGATAAGCAACTAATAATCCCCATAATTTTTCGCCTTCCCGAATCGGAACAAAGGTTTCGTGACGCGGAAGTTCGTTATTGTCGTCTGTGTCTTCAAAAGTTTCTCTAATCATTGGTTGGGCTTTTACAACAGGTTTCCAACCATCTTTAAAGGAATCTGCCACAAATTTCCCGCTCCAATCTGGGTTGAAGCGGTAGATTGCAACTCGCTCGACTTCCAGCAACTCTCGCACAGCTTGAGTAGTAGTTATAAAAATAGTTTTAATATCGAGTGACTGGCGGATTTTATCAATGGTTGTAGCCAGCAATTCTTGCCGTTCCATTGCTTTCTGCCGTTCAGTGGCTTCTGCTAACTGGACAACTTGCATTTGAACTTGCTTTAAATAAGAATCCTGTTTTAACGCGACTCCCAATTGCTCGGCTATTTGACTGGTAAATTCAATTTCAGATGGTTGCCAGTAACGAGGAGCGTTACATTGGTGAATACACAGCAATCCCCAAAGTTCACCTTTTTTCAATAGAGGTGCGATCATATTTGCACGCACTTGAAATTTTTCTAGGATTTGGATATAGCAACCTGAAAAGTTTTCTTGATAAATATCAGCGATCGCATTTACTCGACCTTGTGCGTAAAGGGTTGCAAAGTTTTGACCGAAGCAATAGTCATAAACTTTTTCTGCCATTACCGAGTTACATTCAGGTACAAAATCCTCACAAATAAATTCTCCTTCCCAATCTTTTTGAGGGTCAAAACGAAAGACTGCCACTCGGTCTGCTTGCAGTATTTGCCGTGCCTCGATGACAGTAGTCTGCAAGATTGTATCTAAATCTAGAGACTCCCGAATTCGAGTAATCACGCTAGTTAATGTCTTTTGTTGCTCTGCTTGGTACTGAGCGTCTGCCAGCAACTTATAGTGTTGCAGGGCCACACCAATTTGTGTGCCGATTTTGGTCAATGATTCGACTTCATAAGATTGCCACTGTCTGGGTAAAGTATTTTGGTAGGCAGCGATGATTCCCCAAAGTTGATCTCCCTGGAGAATCGGGGCAGTTGCAAAAGCTTTTGCCTGGAATTGCTCCAACAGCGTTATATGGCAGTCTGTTAATCCAGCTTGATAAATGTCATTAACTGCAAATGTCTGGTTGTCAACGTAACGTCCGCCTTGCGTGTGTTGTAAATAAGTATCAAAAATCGTCGGCTGAACGCCAACTAAGGGAGTCCAGCCTGACGCAAATGATTCAGCAACAAAGTTACCACTCCAATCTGGATTGAAGCTAAAGATGGCAACTCGATCGGCTTGCAGCAGCTTGCGTATTTCTTGAGTTGTGGTTTTAAAGATGGCTTCAATATCAAGGCGTGAGCGAATTTCATCGACAATCTGAGCAATTACTTGGTCGCGTTGAGTCGCTTGAGCCAATTTTGCGGCTTGGGATTGAACTTGGTGGAGGTGCTTCGCTTGTTGAATCGCAACGGAAAGATGGTCAGCAATTTGACGAATAAATTCAATTTCCGATTCTTTCCAGTCACGAGCCTGACTGCACTGATGAATACAAAGCAATCCCCACAGTTCCTTCTCCTGTAATAGAGGGACAACGAGGTTGGCCTGTACCTGAAATTTACTCAAAATTTCCACATGACAATCACTAAGTCCCGCCTTGTAAATATCTGCTACTGCTTGCACTCGACCTTGTTGATAACTGGAAGCAAATTGTTCTCCAAAGCAGTGGTCGTAAACTTTTAGTGCCATTGCTGAGTCCCAGCCAAGTGCAACATCCTCAGAAACAAATTCTCCTTCCCAATCTTTTTCTAGGTCAAACTGGAAGACTGCTACTCGGTCAGCATTTAGCAACTGACGCACTTGTGTAACGGTAGTTTGAAAAATTGTTTCTAAGTCAAGAGACTTCCGAATTCGCACAATTGCACTTGCCAGAGCCTTTTGTTGCTCTAGTTGCTCTTGAAGTTGAGCGCTTGACAAGAGAAGTTGATTTTCCGTGAAATTTGAATTGGGTTCCATTGCTCTGGATTATCTCGTTTTTATACAAGGGTTCCTCATACCAAACTTTATGGGGTTAAAAGGTGTCAAAAATCTGACAAACTGCAAATTTTTACAGTCTTCAACTATTTCCCAGAAGATGGTTATTCTTATAGTTCCCCAATCTTTATCTATCCTCGTAATCGGTTAAAAAATAATTTTGGCTTGTACACAACAGAAGACATGACTAAGTACAGCTTTGTCGGGACTAATCAGAAAAGCGATCTGACCCAAGAAGCAGGGGAGTAAGGGAGTAGGGGAGTAGAGGAGAAAGATTTTAGACTCCCCTGCATTGGGTTTAAAGCACCATTATTCATTTATGCTCAAAAGAAAAACATTTATTTCGAGATGCAAGGCACGAGAAATAATGTGTCCTTATTTCAGAGCAAATAAATTTATTTATGGGGTTTCTCCTCTGCTCCCCATCCCCTCTGCTCCTTTGCCTCTTGTTTGACCCCTTTTGAATCGTTATCTAACTAACTTGCTATTGGCTGTATCATAGCAATCTCAGGAATTTAATTTTGAGCGTAGGCGTTGCCCTTGGCGGCGGGCTACGCACTTAAAATTACTAATTTGTCAAAATTTACCTGACAGACTGCGGGATTTCAGGTTAAATGTTTTAAAGTATGCACTCTGCAAGAGTTGTCGGGTATTATTCGTGACACAACAAGACCAAAAACCTTCTCGTTCTTTCGCTGGAATTGCTGGCATTGTTGCCGCAGCCACATTAATTAGTAAAATCTTCGGTTTAGTGCGGCAGCAAGCGATCGCTGCCGCTTTTGGTGTTGGTGCTGCTGCCACTGCCTATAGTTATGCCTATATTATCCCTGGCTTTCTATTGATATTACTCGGTGGTGTAAATGGGCCGTTACACAGTGCGATCGTCAGCGTTTTAGCCAAGCGTCGGCGAGAAGAAGCGGCTCCCCTAGTGGAAACCGTGACAACGCTGGTGGCTGGAGTGCTGTTATTGGTGACAGTTGCTCAGATTTTCTTTGCGGATGCGATCGTTGATTTAGTCGGTCATGGCTTGGAGGCGACAACCAGAGCGATCGCAATTCAACAACTCCGCATTATGGCACCAATGGCTTTATTTTCGGGATTAATTGGCATTGGCTTCGGTACTCTCAATACAGCCAATCAATATTGGTTACTCTCCATTAGTCCTTTATTATCCAGTATTACCGTTGTTGCCGGTCTTGCTATTTTGGCTATGCAACTGGGCAAAGACATTATTAAGCCGGAGTACGCTTTAATCGGGGGAATGGTCTTAGCTTGGGGAACCTTGGCAGGAGCAATTCTCCAGTGGTTAGTGCAGCTAATTGTCCAGTGGCGGTTAGGATTAGGCACATTACGCCTGCGGTTTGAGTTTAAATCCCCTGGCGTTCAAGAAGTCATTAAAATCATGACTCCGGCAACAGTTTCCTCTGGAATGATGCCAATTAATGTTGCCACTGACCTTTATTTTGCCAGTCCTATCCCTGGTGCGGCGGCAGGATTTAACTATGCCAATCTATTAGTCCAAACTCCTTTAGGGATTATTTCTAATATCATTTTACTGCCCCTATTACCAATATTTGCCAAACTTGCCGGCCCCGAAAATTGGCCAGAGCTAAAATTACGCATTCGCCAAGGACTGCTACTCACTGCCTTCACCATGCTACCGCTAGGGGCGCTGATGGTGGCGCTATCAGTACCCATTGTGCAGGTGGTATATGAGCGCGGTGCTTTCAAGCCAGAAGCCACACAGCTAGTTTCATCATTATTAGTAGCTTATGGAATTGGGATGTTTGTCTATTTGGGACGTGATGTTTTGGTGCGGGTATTTTATGCTTTAGGCGATGGACAGACACCTTTTCGTATCAGTATTTTTAACATCTTGCTCAATATCTTATTAGATTGGTTTTTCGTTAAACCTTTTGGCGCTCCCGGTTTGGTGTTGGCAACAGTGGGTGTAAATTGCAGCTCAATGTTAATGCTGTTATGGTTGCTCGATCGCAAACTTAATGGTTTACCTTGGCGTGAGTGGAGTTTGCCAATTTTGGGTTTGACTGCGGGTAGCGTGGTAGCTGGGGTAGCAAGCTATGGGACATTGGTTGCTTCTCAACAATTCTTAGGTAACACGGGTTTACTGATTCTGGTGTTCCAGTTGTGTGTATCTGGCTTCGTGGGGATTGCGGTGTTTGCTGCGATCGCTTCATTGATGAAAATACCAGAGGTGAATATATTTATATTTCGTCTACGTCAGCGCTTTTTGAAGAAATAAGTGCCATTTGAATATTTCAGTTGGTACACCCAAGTGGGTGAACAATAATTCAGCCAGTAGGGTGAACCAGCTGTGCGAGGTTACATTTTGTAAAAAAAGAGATTCTAGTACTAGAGAACATTAATTTTACTTAACTCTAGTGAGAATAATCTTATGAAATTTACAAAATTAGCTGCCTCTGTACTTGCTGTTGCTTCCATTGTCCTTTCGGCGGGAATTGCTTCTGCTCAAACAGCCGGTACAAACGGCAATTACATCGGTGCTGGGATTGCGGTTGGTGCAACCAGTGGCGGACAAGGAAACGATGAAGCACAAGTTGGTGGCAATATTCAAGGACGATACGCCGTTCCCAAAACACCTTTTTCAGTGCGGGGTTCTGTGCTGTATGGTGGTGATGCTGCCGCAATTATGCCCATAGTGACTTACGATGCGCCCATCGCCAAAAATACTAACGTTTACTTCGGTGGTGGTTATTCTTTTGTAACTGACGAAGGTCAAAAAACCCCATTGGGCAATCAGAATGCACCTGTAGTCACCCTTGGTATTGAATCAGAAGTTAGCAACAATGTCATTGCCTATGGCGATACTAAATGGGGTATTGATGCTTACAGAAATAGTGATGCTGATGCCCTCAGCTTCCAAGCTGGATTAGGCTATCGCTTCTAGTGATTACGAGCTAGAAAACAGCTTATTCGCAAGCTAAAGCAATGATGTTTGCCAGCCGTAATATAGCGGTTCTCAATTGCATAGAATATAGACCATTCGTAGTAGGGGGACAGCATTGCTGTCCCCCTACCGCGTATTGCATCCAAACGAGAGCCGTAATCATAATTCATTCTGTCATATCTGAGTATCCATACTCAGATATGAACTCTTTTTTTAATCATTTTTATTTATGATTTTGATAAACAATTATATTGGCTATTATTCAGTAGTTTCTCTTAAAGTGAAATGACCAATTTTGAATATGCGTAAAAGATATTACTCATGGAAAAGATTAATCCCATTCTAGAAATAATTGGTGAAACAACTGACGTGGAATCTTGGCTGATTCGAGCGGGGCTAAGATTTTCAGACTTAGGTAACGATGCTGCAAGTATAGCAATCCGTAAGCAATGGCGAGAGTACCAAGCCGCAGTGCAAAGATGCTGTGCAACCCTACACCAACCACCGTCAAGTGTTCAACTCAGCGGCGACTATGCCAAGTTGAGAATACCTGGTGGTGCATCAACCTATTCGGAAGCTAGGGCGGTGAAGTTTCCCAGGCGTGAGAGTGATTCCTTTGATCACTGATAACTGTTTGACTAATTCTCCTGTTGCACGCCGTTTACTACTGGCTTAATTTCCGAAAATGGATCAGTGCCGCCACCCCAGTTAAAATCACTAATTCGGATGGTGAAGCCGCCTAACTCCAGCACCGGATTGTAACGCAAGGTGATGCCATAGCTGCGACGGCTATATTCCAAAATGTAGTCGGTGCTAGTTTGTACACCAGTATCTAAGTTAACGGATGTTTGGAAGCCTAAGCGAAAAGGGCCGTAGATTTGCTGTGATATCCCAGCGCTCAACACTTTGTTATCAACGGAGCGATCAAACAAAAAGGGTGATAATCCGTTATTTAAGCCTTGGGAGTAACTAACATTAAAGGCGGTATAGTCGAAAAAAGGTCGAGAAGAATGACCAATTTGACCTTGTAAGCCAATTGTACCAGTTAAGGTGCTTTGGTTATCACCATCGCTATAATAACTGCTAGTACCTGTGATGGCAGCGATCGCTAGCAAGTAAGGAACTACAGGTTTAGCCGTGTATCGTAATCCCTGACTGGCAGTGGGTGGTAATGGTTTTCCCTGCCACAGTAACAGCCCACGACTGACGGTAGCGCTGCCTTGTAAACGACTTAATGAGATGCGATCATTTTTACGCTGCGGTTTTAGTAAGTCTTGGCGATCGGTGTTGGCATCGATATACTGAGCACTTGCCTGATAGGTGAGGTTGATGCCACTTTTTCCTAGAGGAATCACAGGAGAGGTAATAATGCCGCCAAAACTGCTCTGGACAGTTTGAAAGCCGAGGCTACCGTTGTAGAGGCGATCGCGGTAGTTATATTGCAGATTAAAGATGTAGGGAAGGCGATCGCCTAATGTCTGGCGCAACGCAAAATTCGCCCGCAAATTGTTTTCCACCTGGCTCAAGTCAAGACTGGTTAACTGCCCAGTCCCCTGAAATGTTGTCCGTGGACTCAAAACCGAATTTATCCTTGTCTTCACACCAAACAGTGCGCCTAAGTCACTCGTGCCATCTTGCACAGCTCTCTGTACTAATAACTGGGGCGTGATCGTCCAGCGAGTCTGGTCTGTATTGATCACTGGAAAGGCACGCTCAACATAGAAACCACCCCGATCAGTTCCATCATAGCCGGGAGAGACTAGAAAGGGTGTAACGTCCCGCTCTCGGCGGTCAATAGTATGCTCATCCACCGGAATTGGTAAAGACAATGTTTGATCCAATACCAAACGCTGTCCCTGTGTCCTGATGCGGTCTACCAAGGGTGTCTCTCGCGTTAGAGTTACTTTATTTGCGCGTAATTCTAGTTCTGGGGGCGAAAAAGGATCATTGGTGATGCGGACATCGCTTGCTTGCCAGCCTTGCGGATAGAAGTCAATGTGTTCAGCTTCAAACCTGAGCCGATTGACTACACCCCCTGATTTCGGTGGCGGGATGTTGGTAGCGCCTGCCTGACCACCAAATGTCAGATCAATTCCTCCAGGGCTGCTTACACCGGAAAGGGGCTGATTGGCTATAATGCGATCGCTTGGCGGACGTTTTGAGACTCCACCAGCAGTTACACCGGTGGGTAAAAAAGCAAAATCTGTTTGTGCTGAGGGTACGTAAATTTCTCCTCTACCATTTTCCAGTTCCCCACTATCTTGAACAAAGTTATAGGTAAAGCGTTGTCCACGCAGTATCTGATCGCCCCGTGTTAAAGTGACGTTGCCTTCTCCCGCAGCGATCAAATTGTCCAAATTGACTTGCAGGCGATCGGCATCCACCACTGCCCCATCAAATCGCACAACTACATTACCAACAGCTGTAATAATTCGCCGTTGCTCGTCATACTCTTGCCGATCGGAAGTGACTTCCACAATTCTCGGCCCGGCTGGCGGGGTGGTGGCTGGCGCAGTTGTACCAGATGGTTGAACTTGTGGTTGATTAGTAGAATTTACCTTTGGTGTAGGGGTTAGTGCTTGAGTTTGTTGCTGGGTTTGGGAATTGAATTCTACAGTGATGGGCGTTGAGAGTTGATTTGTCGGGTTACGAGACTTGAATTCTATAAAATTTTGTACTGATTGAGAACTCGGTGCAAGATCAGCAGCAGATACAGAGATATTGTCTGCTCTTGGAAACTGTTGTGCAGTAATATCACTTTGCTGTTTTTGTTGAGTTAACTTCTCAGCTAAAATTTCCGCCTTGGACTCGACTAACTTGTGGCTATTTGTGGTACTTGGGGCAATTTGAAGAGGACGCGGAGATTGAGCGACAAGGGGATTTGGGGAAACTGTATAGCTAAAGCTACCAAAGTCCAAAAAGGTTTGTTTTTCTTCACCACTAGAGTTTGGATCTGGCAATCGCTGACCGAGTTTTTGAGAAGGTTCACCTTTTGCGTCTAGATCGGAAGCCTCAGCTACAACTTTTCTTGGCAACGCAGTGGCTTCTCTTTGCGTCTCCCGTTTGTGCAGCGCCGACATTAGGAGAAGTTCCGAGCGTCGGACGGCGACGCTCGGACTTGTCTTTATGTCTTCTTGATATTGGCGATTAGAGGTTTTAACCTCATACGTGGGATAACCAACGACCAGCGGCTGCCCCAAAAGCGCAGCAGTTCCAGAACCGATGAGTGGGGAAGTTTCTGGTGGGAAGCTTTCTGGTGAATAAGGTACAGAGGGAGTTTCGGCAACTAGCAAGTCATTCTGAGTTAAGTTGGAAGGAGTTAGCAATAAAGGATGACTTTTGGTGTTACCCGCAATTGCCAACTGAGCCAAAGCCTTGGGCTGCTTGGATTTGTCTGTCTTTTCGTGTATTCCAGTCTCAACAAGGGAAAGAAACTTTGTATGACTAGCAGATGAGGCGGGATTTACAGGTTGTAAAGGTTCCAGGATAGGAGGCGGATCGGGCGGCAGAACTGGATGAAGCATATTTGAGCAAAATCGGGCTAACAAACAGCCAAATGACGGGCGGAAGGATAAATAATACATTTTGCCTTCCGACTGTCGCCTTCTGCTACCGGCAGCAAGCCACTTGGAGGAGGAAACTTACTAGGCGAAAGTTTAGTAAGTTTCCGTGGCGTTTAGTATCTTCCGCCTTCTAAAGTCGCGGATGATTTATCGTCCTTTTACTCTAAGTCCCGACGGCCGGGGTTACGAGCGGGATCGTTCGACAAAAATCCGAAGACGAAGAGAGTGGCGAAGAAGGCAACAACAATATAAACAGCGATTTTTAAAGTCAGCATAGAAATATCTCCAACGGGTAAGACAAAGAGAGCTTTTCTTTCAGGATCTGCCATGCAGAAAAGATAGCTCCTTTATATTACCCAAATCTCGTCCCTTTTTTAGAGGACTCTGGGGACTTGGGACTAGGAATTGGGGACTGGGGACTGGCAGTGCCTATCCTACGGTTATTGAGAATGGTGCAAGGTGTCAGTTGTCTGACTTTTAGATGCCCTTAAGAAATAACTCAGAGACTGGTTACTCTTGTGACTTGTGACGTTGACTAACGGCAAAGGTTTCCCAAAAAAGGGAACAAGTTACAGGTTACAGGGGATAGTTATTATGCCCAATTCCCAATGCCCAATGCCTTATTTCTCAGATTGAAGTTTTGCTAGCTAGGTCTTTGCCAATTCGGTTTTTGATTACTCGTGCAGGTATGCCTACAGCAACGGAGAAAGGAGGAATATCTCTATTGACAACTGCTCCTGCACCAATAACACTGCCTTTGCCGATAGTAACGCCATCTAATACTGTTACTCCATGTCCTAGCCAACAGTCATCCTCAATCACAATTCCCTTGCGAGTAACACCTTGGTATTTAATCGGCTCTATCAAATCGGCAAAATTATGATTATTGGCATATATCCCTGAGTGGGCAGCAATCAAGCAGTGTTTACCAATTTTAATGTCTCCTGGCCCCTCAATAGACACGTTGGGGCCAATGAAGGTATCTTCATCAATATATATACATGTATCTTCCAAAGACCCGATATCAACGTTACGCTCAATGGCGACTCTATTTCCTAGATGAATTCTATTATTTTTGTGTCCTCTAGCATTCATCCGCACACCCTTGAAAATATAGACTCCACTGCCTATCTCAATACAAGAAGTACCGTAAAATTCAACACCATTTTGAATATACACTGGGCTGTCTATCTGGGCAAAAATACTACGATATCCCAAATTACGCAACTTTGGCCCGATAAGAAGTGTCGGAATATCTCCTAACACAGTAGTTACTAAAAGTTCTTGCACGCGCTGCAATTTGGAAAAATCTTGCTCGTTATGCATAGCTACATATCTCTTCAATCAATTGTTGTTGACAGTGTTGAAAGTTGTTTTGGCTGTATCCTCATCTTCTGCCAATACCAATAGTATTAGTAGTCATTAATACAGAAGGTAAATTGGCAGGATTACCGAAATTTCCCAATATTCTTAGATGGTTTTTCAAATGTTGAAAAACCAGAGTCTGGCTTTGACTCTGTGAGCAATTCTTGAACTTAGGTGCGTAGAATCACTCAACTCAGTTGATATGCACAATTGCGTTAAGACGCTAGAAGCTTTTGTACCATAGGTACGTAAAAATTTGGCTTCTTTTTCACCAGAACAATTAACAAAACAATTTCAGTGCATTGCAGCGTCAAACCTCAGACTATTAAATTGTCTGATGGGAAAATTTGCTGGTTTAGATAGGAATGGCACGCTTGTAAAGCCCAAAGGCTTGTGTCACCTCGTTCCCAGTCTTAAGACTGGGAATGTATTCCGAGAGGCTCTGCCTCTGGTCAAGAAAGAGGAGGCGGCAGCCCCCCCAGGATGGGTTCCCAGCCTAGAGGCTCTTAACCAGTTAGGGTAAGGGCTGTATCTTAACTTAGTGCCATTCGGTTTAGATAGGTTACTGTTTCGGTTATCCGGCAAATTTTAAAAGCTTGTTACACAACTAGGGACAGAGTTATTTGCCTTGAGGCTACTTTCTCTCAAGCGGTTTTAGTCTTTTGAAACAACTCAGTTCCACAAGCTATTTTGCAACAAAAAATACATTTAACTAGACTATTTCAAAGTTTAGATAAAATTTCTGCCTAGCATGACAATGTAATTATTGTTGGATTTTTTTGGGTATTTTTGCCCAAATAAAACCCAATTAGGGTGGATTATCTCCCACATCAGCCATCACATTGAAGTTAACCATCGGTGCAAACAAGTAAGCGCTTCCCCGACTGCTATGACGGCTTTCTTGCAACGAATTTCTAGAGTATGCTGCTCCAATCATGTTGCACACGGATGATTTACAGGCTAACCAATTCACGTTTGTAATTACATGAATGGCTTTTAATAACAATTGTTTTTAACGATAACACATTTTATTTTTAGTGGAACACTCTCAATAAATAAGTTGATTTCCAGGTTGCTTGTTGATGAGAATGGTGGAAATCAGTTAAATTTGTTACTGGAGCGATGCCTAGTTTGGGCAAAGCCTACGCTACCCCCTAATAATTTTATACACTTAGATAAAATCTGTTGAGGAGGGAGATTTGAAAAATGCTGTAAGCGGTTAATTGGCATTTTTGTCTATATTTCTACCGTTGCTTGTCCAAGTAACAAGTAATTTTATGATTCCGCGTTAAACTCAGAATAATATCTACTATATTTGTGACACCCTCTTCGTTAAAAAGCGAAAGTAGCTCAAAATATTCCTCTTTTGCATATACTTATATCTAAAAATTTGTAAATCACCCATTCGGGTGAGCCAAGCGGGTGATGCGTACTTGGCACTACTCATTATAAATTCTAATGAAGGAAAGCTAAAATGTAGCTTAGTTTCCAGGATAAATCTACAAAACAACATCAAATTGGCCAAATTGAGGTATCGGTTTTAACTAACACACTTGGTTCAAATTATGGCTTTAATTAAAGAAATTGTGCAACAAGCTCTAACTAGCGGCTATCTGAGTGTTGTAGCCGAAGATCAACTGCGATCGCAGCTTCAAAGTAATTATGACTCAGAAGACCTAGATGCCTGGATTATTTTACAGCGAGCTATTGTGGCAGGTGATATCAAACAAGAGTCGCGCCGAAAAAAAGCTTCCCTCTCTCCTAAAGCCAAGGACGCTTCATCGAGTATCAAACTTGCTTATCAAATGGCGGCGGAGATTGCTTATGCAGCAGCTGTAGCTCTGACGATGACAAAAAATACTAAAGATCAGCCTTCATTAGGTGCATAAAATAACACCTTCGTAAGTTATTTTCCTGATTTAGTGTCAATACTTAATACCAAGTAGTTAGCGTAGGCGTAGCCCGTCGTAGGCATCGCCTTTTCTAGTTAACTGCTTGGTAGGGTTTTCAGATGATCCAATTTTAGGCGATGTCTACGAGGTGCTGTGACGCTCAAACGTGAACAGCGTGTCCTAGACAAGATTTGCTACCGCTTCGCTAACGCTATGGTTCACGCATCACCTTAAGCTAACCTTAACCGAAAAATCATCTAAGTCTTATCTGTCACACTGCTTCTTTGCCAGCGCAATTTTATTAAAAAATAATTAAAAATTTAACTTTCTTGTAAACAGCTATGAGGAATTTTCAGCCTCAGCCAAGACCCCTAATACACTGTGGCGTCAGTTTGCCTACGTTTCACAAGTCGCTTAAGCACCTTGTCTGATTAATTGAGATGGTAGCTTGATTTAGTCCGTGCTGTACTAGAATTGATCCCCGAAAGCAATACTAAAATAAATATAAATTATTTATTCAAAACTAGATTTTTTTTCAGTGATACATGACAGTAAATGATTAAATCTTAATATACCAAGTACATGGCTGAGGTTAACGCATAGAATTAGAAACACCTTGGTGTAAACTTTAGCAACGAGGCTAAAAAGAATTCTCAATGCTTAACAAAGTCATCGCTTTTTCACAAACTACAGTATAAAGAATTGGCAACATTGGTAAAGACAGTAAACAATAACCATAGCTAAACTTGGAGTTTTGCCAACCTATGCAGCCAATTCGCACATTTAACGTATCCCCTTCACTACCGCCGCGACTCGAACCACTGCGGCGGCTAGCATATAACTTGCACTGGGATTGGAACGTTGACACTAAAGATTTATTTCGTCGCTTAGACTCCGACCTGTGGGAGTCTAGCCATCATAACCCGGTGTTAATGCTGGGTACTATCTCTCAATCGCGGCTTCTGGAAGTTGTCGAAGATGAAGGCTTCTTAGCGCAAATGGATCGAGCTGATCGTCAGTTAGATGATTATTTGCAAGAGCGCACCTGGTATCAGAAACAACGGGAGCAGAAACCAAAAGAATGCTACGCCTATTTTTCGGCGGAATTTGGACTTGTAGATTGTTTGCCCGTCTATTCTGGGGGCTTGGGCGTTTTGGCGGGGGATCACCTCAAATCTGCCAGTGACTTGGGGCTACCGCTTGTAGGTGTAGGTTTACTGTATCAGCAAGGCTACTTTGCCCAGTATCTCAATGCCGATGGTTGGCAGCAAGAACGCTACCTGAACAACGATTTCTACAATATGCCCTTGCATCTAGAGCGCAATGCCGATGGTTCAGAACTGCGGATTGCGGTAGATTATCCCGGACGCAAGGTGTATGCCAGAGTTTGGCGCGTACAGGTGGGAACGGTGCCCCTGTATCTGCTGGACACCAACATTGAACCCAACATTACTTACGATCACGACATCACAGATCAGCTGTATGGTGGCGACATCGATATGCGTATCCACCAGGAAATCATGCTGGGGATCGGTGGTGTGCAAATGCTCAAAGCCTTGGGGCTGAAAGTCACAGCCTACCATATGAATGAAGGTCACGCCGCCTTCTCTGCCTTAGAGCGCATCCGCTTGCTGATTCAGGAAGAGGGACTGAATTATGCCCAAGCTAGACAGGTGGTGGCTTCCAGCAATATCTTTACCACTCACACACCAGTACCAGCGGGAATTGACTTGTTCGCTCCCGACAAAATGTTGTACTACCTGGGGTACTATGCAGAGATATTTGGGTTGCCCAAAGAGCAATTTTTAGGACTGGGGCGCGAGAATACAGGCGATTTATCTGGGCCTTTCAGTATGGCGGTGCTAGCGCTGAAGATGGCAACATTTTCTAACGGTGTCGCCCAACTGCATGGTGTAGTGTCACGGCAAATGTTCCAGGGCTTGTGGAAGAAGGTGCCAGTAGAGGAAGTGCCGATCGCCGCAATTACCAACGGTGTCCATGCTCGGAGTTGTGTTGCAAAATCGACTCAAGAATTGTACGATCGCTACTTGGGGCCAAATTGGTCATCAGCACCACCAGATAGCCCATTGTGGGAGCGGATGGAGTCCATACCCGATGAGGAGTTGTGGCGTAATCACGAACGCTGTCGCTTAGATATGGTTTTGTATGTGCGAGAGCATTTGGTCAAGCATTTGCGCGATCGCGGCGCTTCCGCCTCAGAAATTGTCCAGGCACAAGAAGTTTTAGATCCTTACGCTTTCACCATTGGCTTTGCCCGTCGCTTTGCCACCTACAAACGCGCCACCCTCTGGATGCGGGATTTGGAACGCATTAAACGGCTTTTGCTGGGCAACAAAGACCGGAAAGTGCAATTCGTGATTGCTGGTAAAGCACATCCCAAGGATATTCCCGGTAAAGAACTCATCCGCGATATCAATCACTTTATCCGCGAACAACATTTAGAAAAACAGGTAGTGTTTGTTCCCAATTACGACATTCACATCTCCCGGTTGATGGTTGCAGGTTGCGATATCTGGTTAAACACACCGCGTCGTCCACGGGAAGCCTCTGGTACCAGTGGTATGAAAGCAGCAATGAATGGATTGCCGAATTTAAGTGTACTAGATGGCTGGTGGGATGAAGCGGATTATGTCCGCACGGGCTGGGCAATTGGACATGGAGAAAATTACGACGATCCTAACTACCAAGATGAAGTAGAAGCAAATGCTCTCTACGAGTTGTTAGAAAAGGAAGTTGTACCACTATTTTATGAACATCGGGATAGTGATGGCTTACCCCGTCCGTGGGTTGCCAAAATGAAGGATGCTATTCGGTTGAATTGTCCCTTCTTTAATACAGCGCGGATGGTAGGAGAATATGCCGGACGAGCTTATTTCCCAGCTAGCGATCGCTATCATACCCTGACTGTTGATAACTATGCCCCAGCTAAAGAACTAGCTGCTTGGAAAGCAAAACTGGGCGAACACTGGTTCAACATTAGAATCAAAGATATTGACGTATCCGCAGTTTCGGACATTGAGGTTAACCAAACCGTTGCTGTTAAAGCCAAGGTTGACTTAGCAACTTTGACAAATAATGATGTGCAGGTAGAGTTATATCAAGGTGCGATCGATGCCAATGGTGAGATTGTCAACGCTGTGCCAGTAGTGATGGATTACCAAGGGGAGGATGCACAGCAATTGAGTATTTACACGGGTAATATCACCTATACCGCTTCTGGTTTGCAAGGCTTGTCTTTGCGTGTATTGCCGAAAAATAAAAATCTGGCTAATCCTTATGAACCAAGGTTAATTGCTTGGGCAGAATAAGAATGCTGAGTAATTTTTGAATACTCAATACTAGGCGTTGCTGATTTAAGTTTAGCAACGCCCTTTATTTTGCGATGCAGTCATGCCCCGAAAATAATTATTGCTAGAATTATGAGGAATTATAGCAGGGGACTGGGGACTGGGTTGAAAGTCTGTTTGTATATAGGTTTTATCATCAGTTAATGTCCTAACCTTCTTGTCCGTTGCTATATAAGGGAAATGCGATTTGACTGGGATAATCACAAAAGTCAGCTTCTTAAGCAAAATAGAGGATATTCCTTGGAAGAGGTCGCTACTATTTTGGCAGGTGATTATGTAGAACGAATAAAACGAGATGATCCAGAACAATTTATTGCTATTGGATATCTGCAAAACACCCTTCTATCGGTAATTTACGAAGTTCATTATGATGATGAAGGGGAATATATTTGGTTAATTACTTATTGGAAAAGTACGAGACGGGAGAGAGAAATCTATGAACAATATTTCTATTAAAGAACTTGAGGAGAAAATTGAGGCAGGAGAGGAAGTTGTTGATCGTTATTTTGACTCCACGACAACCAGAGTCGGAACGCCTCGTCAAATGACCTCACGAAGAGGACAGGATATAGTCACAACAAACCTTGAAATTCCTAGTCTGATGCTCAACGAACTCGACGAAATCGCAACCGAACTCAATATTAGCCGTCAAGCTGTGATTAAAATGATCCTAAGACGCGCTCTTGATGAACACTATCTGGACAGGAACCAGATTAAATCAGAAATTTGATTGCGTAGCTTGCCGCCGTAGGCATCGCTTCTTGTGCGTGCAGTAACCCAAATTCTTCTAATTTCACTCTGTAAACTTCATGTTTGGGGCAGGAAAATCAAGCACTGAGGGAAATTGTTTGAGAAGTATTATGTTTAACATCAAAATTCCTGAAACCTAAGACTAGGCATTGCTGATTTAAGTTTAGCAACCCCTTTTATGTTACACCTTTTCAGGTAGATAATTAATATCTAATAGCTGTTCTAAGGTATAAGTACAATATTGAGGTAAGTTATCTAGCTTGCCCTGCGTTTTCTCAACTACATATCCTAAAGCAT
Organism: Nostoc sp. NOS(2021); assembly: GCF_017115025.1. Lineage (GTDB taxonomy): Bacteria > Cyanobacteriota > Cyanobacteriia > Cyanobacteriales > Nostocaceae > Nostoc. The sequence continues at coordinate 44,213 of NZ_JABXKM010000306.1, forward strand.
CATCATAAATTGATGCTAATTCATTTTCTAAATATTGATATAAATTCGTTGTTAAATTACGTTTTAATTGATTCCTAAAACTTCTAATTTCTGCTTTCCAATGTCCAGAATTATATTGATATTCTTCTGTCCAATATTGCAGCAATAAAAAATGTCTAATAATTTGTTCTAATAAACTAGCAACCTTGGCTTTGTCTCTACGACCCAAATTTTCTAGCTCCTCAATTAAATTTTCTAAATCTAATTCTTCTAAATGGTTAGCTTTTAATAGCTTGATTGTTTCCTCTAACCAGAGATGATCATCAATTTCATAAAGCTCTTTTAAACTCAAGTTAGAATTAACTCTTTGCATAAAACCTCCTTGACTTAAATCTTAGGATATTACAATTTTAGGGTAATATTCTTTGGGGAATGATAATGTAGCCAGTGGTGCGTAGGCGTAGCCCGTCGTAGACATCGCCTAATACGAGGTTACGTTGTTCTCCCCAATACCACCAGTATGCACCAACGTAAGCACAAATTAGGCTATCTAGTTTATCTTCGGTTGCTTTGAGGGCTGCGCCTGTGGTGGGGATTTCAAGAGGAAACGTAGACGCACCAGCGGCTTGCCGTCGGCTACCGCAGAGGCGCAGAGAACGCAGAGGAGGAGAGAAGGAGGGGAGGATATCGAGAAGGTAATTTTGGAGTTTGATTAGTTCTAGGCGGCGATCGCTGAGGCGTCCTTTTTTGTATTTGAGGATGCGTTCTAAGTTGAATAGGTTAACGATTGCTGGGTGGGGAAAGACTTCTATTTGATATCTGCCAAGTTTTTGCGGTTCGATGGTGGGTGCGTGTGCAAAGCCGCGTGATTCTAATTCTAAGCCAAAGTTGATGGTGCGATCGGCGAAGGGTAGGTTTTGATTAGCTGGGTAGCATCCCGCATGATATTTGCCAAAGTACTTGTGGCTGAGTTTGTCGGCAAGGCGACTCCCAGTGGCGTTGGGTATGAGGGTAGGTGCATCTACGGCAATAATGGCTGGTTCATCTGGTTTGACGCTCTGATCGAGCCAAGTGAGGATGTCTGCAATGGCTTCTCTGCGATCTAAATCAAGTAGTTGCAGTTGTCCATCTATCCATTCTAAGCAGCATAGTCCACTTGGCTGGGATTTCCAGCCTAAATCAATGCCAATAAATTTCATGGTCATAACACGAATTTGCGATTATTTTCGCATTTTCGGGCAACCATTTACCTAAATTTACTTGCAAAAAATTAGGGTAAATAATCTTATAATCTTAAAAAGCTTGTCTTAATTTATTTTATCTGGCAATAAGTTAATCAAGATTATTCCAATGCAGATTTTATTTTTACATCCCAATTTTCCCTCGCAATTTCGCAACCTAGCGACAGTTTTAGGTAGAGATGCTAATTACAAAGTCGTCTTTGGGACAAATCGTCGTGAAGGGGAAATACCTGGCGTTTATAAAGCTATTTACACTCCTTCTCGTGAAGCGGCTCCCCAAACCCACCACTATGTTCGCAGCCTGGAAAATGCTGTTCTCACCGCGCAGGCTGTGTATCGCGTGGCAGAAAAATTAAAAGCCGAGGGTTTCGTTCCAGATATAGTTTATGGTCATTCTGGTTGGGGGCCGACTTTATTTATGAAAGATGTTTTCCCCAAAGCCGAATTATTGTGTTATTTCGAGTGGTTTTACCATGCTCACGGTTCGGATGCAGATTTTGATCCCAATGAACCACTGAATGCTGATGATCAATGCCGCATCCGCGTGAAAAATGCGCCGATTTTGACTGATTTATATAGTTGCGATCGCGGTCTTTCTCCGACGAATTGGCAACGGCAGCAGTTTCCCAAAGAATATCATAGCAAACTCACTGTACTTCATGATGGCATTGATACCAAATATTTTGTCCCCAAACCAGGCGCAAAGTTAGTTTTACCAAGAATAAATCTTGATCTCTCCCATGTCGAAGAGTTGGTAACTTATGTGGGACGGGGGATGGAACCTTATAGAGGTTTTCCACAGTTTATGGAAACGGTGGCGCTACTTCAGCAGCGACGACCGAAGTGCCATGTAGTAGTTGTGGGCGAAGATCGGGTGGCTTATGGTAAAAATCTCCCCGATGGTCAGACTTATAAACAATTAATGTTGGAAAAATTATCTTCTTTGGATTTATCGAGGCTGCACTTTACAGATAGGCTTCCTTACAATGAGTATCTTCAAGTTTTGCAAGCTTCTTCTGCTCATATTTATTTAACCCGTCCTTTTGTTTTATCCTGGTCAATGTTAGAAGTAATGGCAGCAGGATGTTTACTAGTAGCTTCTAAGACTGCGCCAGTATTGGAAGTCATACAGGATGGGGTGAATGGACTGCTGGTAGATTTCTTTTCTCCCCAGAATATTGCTAATAGGGTTGAAGAGGCGCTGAATAATCCTCAAGAGATGAACGCAATTCGTGCGAATGCGCGAGAGACAATTCTGAAGCGTTATGATTTAGCGAAACTGTTACCACAGCATTTGCAATGGATGTTCGCTGGTAAAACTTCTAATAGCTTGAAAAAGCGCCCAAATTCTAAAGGATTTGGCAGAAATTAGATGACATTAGTCATTAGTCATTGGTCATTAGTTACAACCAACAAAGGACAAATGACTAATGACAGAGAAATATAGCAGTTGCCAGGTAGCCATTGACATTAGCTAATCAGAAAACACTGACACCAAGAGACTTTCAACCCTGTTAAGAGTTCCCTATTAAGAGTTCCCTGCTATATAAAAGCGATATTTAAAATGCGAATTATTTTTACCATTGCCCATTTTTTCAAACCTAGCAGTGAGGGTCGTCATGCTTCCCAATGCAAAGACCCGCAACCCCGCTTGCAGGCGTTAACTAAAAGCCTTACCGCTTTACACCAATTATTTGGTAAATCTCAAAGTATCATCAACATTGCTCAACGACTAGCTTTACCTGCTAACCAGCCGCAGTCGCACGAACTAGATATTGTTATTTGTACAACCAAAGATAATCATCTTCTGAATCAGCTTCCCTTACCATCCCATTTATATAGGCATCATTCTACTAATGTAGAACCTCTGCTTTTGGGGTTTGAGTGCCAAGCTGTTCTGCAAAGTTGTCTCGGTCAGTATGATTACTACTGCTTTCTTGAAGATGATCTGATTATTCATGACCCTTGGTTTTTTATAAAATTAAACTGGTTTACCCAACAAGCTGGTGACTTAAACTTGCTCCAGCCACATCGTTATGAAGTCTCCCCCTACGGTTTGGTTCACAAAGCTTACATTGATGGGGATTTGGCTTTACGAGTAACTGCTCCTTTTCAAAATGTGCAGGAGCAACAGGAACTCAAGGGTACAATTATGAATACACCAATTACCTTTTATCGCGCTCTCAATCCTCACGCAGGCTGCTACTTTTTAAATGCAAATCAAATGGCTCATTGGGCTAATCAAACTTATTTTCTCGACCGAGATATTAGCTTTGTTGGGCCTCTAGAAAGTGCTGCTACTTTGGGAATTATGAAGACATTCCGAATTTATAAAACCTCACCGGAGCAAGCAAGTTTTTTGGAGATTCAGCACTTTGGAACAGGATTTCTGGGGCTAATTGGAGGACAAGTAGGTTTGGCAGAAGGGTAAATCCAATTTAAAAGTTTGGTTTTTGTGAACAAGATTAACCCATCAGTGCTACTAAGTAATCATACAATAAATGCGGTTTCTGGAAGGCGATCGCTACCAACTGCCACTAGGCAAACCCAACTGCTCGGCTAGGGTGTATCTGCCACCATTAATAAATATTTCGCCAATTATATCATATCTCGGCTCAATCTCGTGTTGTATCTTCAACAATATTCCTAAATGTATGTTAATATTTATTACATTTTAGTGTTAAAAAACTAAAAAAATCCAATCCTTATAGTACGCTAGGTTATTTTAATGCTTGTTAGGAGTATAGACTATGACTGCTGGTACCCTGCTGCAAGAAATAGAGAAGTATATCCCTATTGTCGGAGATATAAATATCAAGAGTCCATTAGCATACCAAGCAACTCGTGGGGCGGTTGAGGTAGTCAACACAGTCCAAATGGCAGTGGCAGAAGCTTATATCAACGGATTAGAAGTTCCTGATTCAGTACTAGGAGCGCTTTTTGATACCTGTATGCCAATTTTCTTTCAGTATTTCCCATCCCTCCTGGCACCGTATGAATGGGTATTAAAAGAAACTGACTATCTCGCCGAAGGATCACGGGAACTAATGAAAATTCAGTATGACTTGCCTCAAGCCATGCTGAATACTATGTTATGGGATGGGAAACTCATTTATCCTAAGTACAGTATGGGATTGTGGGAAAAAGGAGCATTAAACCTTGAGCAATCCCAGATGCACATGATTGATGATGTGATTGAAAAGTTAGACATCAAGGACGGAGACAATATCTTAGACTTTGGGTGCGGGTGGGGATGTGTTCCTAATTATATTCTTTCTAAGTTCCCCAATGTCAAGTTTACGGGTCTTAATTTGAGCCATGAGCAATGTGAATATATCCGCCAAAAAATGCAAGATCCTGAGAGTTATCTCAGTTCAGATCGGTTTACCCTATATGAAGGTGATTTGAATAATGCAACTTTCGAGACAAAGTTTGATAAAATCCTCTCGATTGGTGTTTTTTGTCATGTTGGTAACTTAACGGGGGCGTTTAAAAAATTAGCTTCGTTTCTGAAGGATGATGGCAAAGTTTTAATTCACATCATCACAGTCCGCATCCCTAACAATATGTCTAGCGTTTACACCCACAAATATATTTTTCCACACGGTCGGTATTGGAATTACGATGCAGTTCCCAGTCATAACCAAGACCTCAAAACAATTCAAAAATGGTATCTCAATGGCTCTAATTACTCTAAAACACTAGCTAACTGGTTACAAAATTTTGACGACAACCAGGCAACAATAAAAACATTAAACTATGGCATGGACTATGCCAAGTTTCGCCGGATATGGAGGTTTTATTTGATATGGTTTATTCACAATTTTGCTTGTTGTGATGGAGAATATAACGGTAATGGTCAATTTTTAATGGTTCATGCTTAACCGGACAAAGCTAGAGTTTCCCCAGCTAGGGGTTGAACGGCATAGTGTCAATTACATTCCTCCTTACTTAGTTTGACACCTCGACCTGAACTAAATCTTTCAGCAATGTTGGCAGCGAAAGGACGGCATCACCCCTGTGTCTTGTGCAAAGCGGTGCCGATGGTGAAAGCGATGGTGGCGCTGGTGCTTTGCGATCATTTGTTGCGGCATCAAGGTCAGTGTGGAGTACTGGGCTGATAGCTCGAATGCTGCAAAGCGCTCCAACGCAATGCCCATGCTTTAAAGATCGCACTTGTGTTGAGGGATGGACATCTTGCCCGTCCCTATTTAATTGGCTGAAGAAGCCTTCTTCACAAAAACATCTCCATTTTGCTAAATCCTTGGATTCTTGACTGAAACGACAAGGAACAGACTTTTCTCCTGACCAATCTGTCAACCAGAATATTAGACGGATATCTCCGCTTCCGCCTTGAACAATGAGTTCTGACAGTTTCGGTTTTTGGCGCGAGCGAGAAGTTCTGTTTCAGAAGGCACTCTAATCTTTGATGCTAGCTTCAGGAACTCAAGGATTTTGATGAACCAAAATGTTGGGTCTGGAAGATAAGCAACCTGTCCCTCTCGCACGGTTATGCCATGTCGGGCTGACGACTGGAATGCATGATGAAGATTATGCCAGCCTTCACCCAGAGTCAGAAACGCGACGAGCCAATGGTTCCGACTGTGGTCGTTGGTTGTGAACGGTTGCTCGCCCAGTATATGGCTGAGTGAGTTGACGGTGGCGACACCGTGGAAGAGGACAGTCGTGCTGAGGAAAAAAGCGCCGAGATATTCAACTCCACCGATGTAGTAGGAGATAGCACCAAGAGCAACGGTGGGAATGAAGTGCAAACGGTCAACAATCTTCAAAACCAGATTACTCTCAACATCGGTGGGAAGCTTCGAGGGAAAAAACTCTGGAGAGAATAGCCATCCAGCTTGAGACCACCAGAATCCTTTGATTCCCTTAAAAGGCATATAGGGGGAATGAGGATCTTTTTCCTGGTCTGAGCATTGATGATGGGCTACGTGGTGAGCTTTCCACCAACTTGGCCCCATCTGCCCGGCTGAAGCAGCCACGATGCTTCCAACCCATAGAACTGAGCTTGAAGCCTGGTAGCTCTTGTGGGTGAGTAGCCTATGGTAAATGCCGGTAGTTGCAAGCATTCGTATTATATATAAGAACACGGCCCACAAGGCAGCACCCCACGATAAGCCAGTAACAATAATGAGTAGTGATCCTAAATGACTCACCACGATCAAAGTAGGACCTAGTATGTAAGAAATAATTGTGAGTTGAGAGTACTGCTTCATTAGTCTTCTAACGTCCTTAAGCTTCAAAATAGAAATACACCACATCCTCGCCGCAGTCAGCAGAATGCCCACTGTTGCCAGTGTTAACGCCACAAGGACATCTTGGCACAATTCGCTATGCGATTGTATCGACTTAAAATGCCAATTCGACTTTTGATTTACAGCTTTTTCTTTTGCGATCGCACTTGACATTCAAGACAGTCGCTACAAGCTGTCGTTAACACACTAAGTTGTCGTTTTCCTTCGTGAAGAGTTTCTATAGCAATCCGAGTTGAGTTAAAATCTCTCATCCCGCAACGGCCAGTTGACCTGGAAAATGTCAAAATTAAATGAGTTTTGCGTAGGCGCAAGCGACTTGTCGCCAGACATCGCCACTTTACATAGCGCAGATTTGAGATAACTAAGTTGGAATTTATGGGCAAGCAACGTGTTCTTTCTGGAGTTCAACCAACCGGCAATTACCATCTAGGTAACTACTTGGGAGCCATTCGCAACTGGGTAGAAGGTCAGAGCGAATACGAAAATTACCTTTTTGTGGCTGATTTGCACGCAATTACAGTGCCACACGACCCCACACAGTTAGCAGCTGATACCTACACTCTTGTTGCTCTGTATCTAGCTTGTGGTCTTGATTTAAACCACTCCACCATCTTTGTACAATCCCACGTTTCGGCGCACAGTGAACTCACCTGGTTGCTCAACTGCATTACACCTCTAAACTGGCTGCAAGATATGATCCAGTTTAAGGAAAAGGCTGTGAAACAGGGAGAAAATGTGAGTGCAGGCTTATTAGATTACCCTGTGCTAATGGCGGCTGATATTTTGCTTTACCAAGCGGATAAAGTGCCAGTGGGTGAAGACCAAAAGCAACACTTGGAATTGACACGGGATATTGCAGCTCGGTTGAATCACCAATTTGGTAAACTAGATCAGCCAGTTCTGAAGTTACCAGACCCTTTGATTCGCAAGGAAGGGGCAAGGGTGATGAGTTTGGCGGACGGTACACGCAAAATGTCGAAGTCCGATCCTTCAGAGTTAAGCCGGATCAGTTTGCTAGATTCACCAGAACAGATTCAATACAAGATTAAGCGTTGTAAAACCGATCCGATTCGTGGGCTGACTTTTGATGATCCAGCGCGTCCAGAGTGTAATAATTTGTTAACGCTGTATACATTGCTTTCTGGTAAAAGGAAGGAAGATGTAGTAGTTGAGTGTCAGGATATGGGTTGGGGGCAATTTAAGCCATTATTGACGGACACGATAATTGAGTCCCTGAAACCAATTCAAGAAAAATATCAGGTGATAACGGCCGATAAAGGCTATTTGGAGTCTGTGTTGCGGGATGGAGGGGAAAAAGCTAGGGCGATCGCAAATCAAACTTTATCACAAGTCAAAGCTGCTTTAGGCTACTCTCTTCCTCTATAAGTTTTCACCTTTAGGTGTGATTTGTTATACCATTTAAGAAATTGAAAACCTTAATGTTATGCATCACACCCACAGCCCCACAGCCTTAAATGACTTTCGCAGAGCTGTACAAGCAGGTGAATTTCTAGTTACCGCCGAGGTAGCACCCCCGAAAGGGGGAAATCCAGCGCACATGATTCAAATGGCGGCGACTCTTAAGGGGAGGGTTCATGCCGTCAATGTTACTGATGGTAGCCGCGCCGTGTTAGGCATGTCTTCGTTAATCGCATCGGTGATTTTGTCACAAAACGGTATAGAGCCGATTTGTCAAATTGCTTGCCGCGATCGCAATCGCATTGGTTTACAAGCTGATTTGATGGGCGCTCATGCTTTGGGCATACATAATATTTTAGCTTTGACTGGCGACTCAGTAAAAGCAGGCGATCATCCAGATGCCAAAGCAGTGTTTGACCTAGAAGCTGTACGACTGCTGCAACTGATTCGGAAGATGAATCAAGGCGTTGATAGCAACGAGAAACCTTTGACTGATGGAGCGTTAGATTTATTTGTGGGTGCAGCAGTAGATCCGCAATGTCAGAGTTGGTCGGGTTTGCAAAGTCGATTTGAACGCAAAATCGAAGCCGGAGCGCAGTTTTTTCAAAGTCAGTTAATTACCGATTTTGAGCGGCTAGAAAAGTTTATGGACACAATTGCTGCTGGCTATAAAAAACCGATTTTGGCAGGAATTTTTCTGTTGAAGTCGGCAAAAAATGCCCAGTTTATTAATAGATGTGTTCCGGGTGTAAATATTCCCCAACATATTATTGATAGATTGGCAAAAGCCAAAGACCCTTTTGAAGAAGGGATAAAAATTGCCGCCGAGCAAGTGCAAATAGCACGGCAATTATGTCAAGGTGTCCACATGATGGCGGTGAAACGGGAAGATGCGATCGCGCCAATTTTAGATTTAGCTGGGATTCCTCCAGTTAATCAGTTGGTATCCAAGTAAAGGAGATATAGCGTTTAACCTCACCCCGATAAAGCTGTGCTTTATCTCCCCTCTCCGTGAGTTCGGAGATGAGTTGGGGTGAGATTTTGACGCTATAACTATAACAAATCTTTTATTAAGGCAGATGGTTGTTCCCATCTGCTTTTTTTAATGGTGAATCAGGCGCATCTACACGATTTTTGATAAACTTTCAATATCCAATTTTCGCTTGACTAAATCCAGGTGCAAACTGACAAAATATTTTATAGCTTATTTCAAGCTTTCCCTAGCATATTTTTTGCAATAATTGGCGATAAGACTGTCAATGTCAACGCATACAAATTTGTTTCAGTCGAACTAAAAGAAACTGCTTTTAGGATTGATGGAGTATTCATCCCCACAAGTGAAACTACAAATCAACCACTCTACTTTGTGGAAGTCCAGTTTCAATTAGACTCGGCTTTTTATAGACGCTTCTTTGCTGAAATCTTTCTTTACTTGCGTCAAAACGAGTCAGTCAATTTTTGGCGTGCTGTTGTCATCTATCCCCAACGAAGTTTAGATCCCAACGATCAACTACCGTATCAGCTGCTGCTAAACAGTTTACAAGTGCAACGTATTTATCTAGATGAATTAGATACGGGGGAGAACTCACTTCAAGTTGCGATCGTTAAATTAATTATCGAAAGAGAAGAGACAGCCGTTGATAAAGGTAGAGAATTGATTTTGCAAGCAAGACAAGAACTGCCAGATGAAACAACCACCAAGCAAATTGTAGAATTGATAGAGACTATTCTGTTGTACAAATTTACCCGGTTAAGCCGAGAGGAGTTAGCAGAAATGTTAGGTATAGACGATGAATTCAAAAAAACAAGGATGTATCAATCAATCAAAGAAGACGGCTTAGAAGAAGGTCGCCAGGAAGGTCGCCAGGAAGGTCGCCAGGAAGGTCGCCAGGAAGGTCGCCAGGAAGCTAAGTTAGAAGCTATTCCCCGGTTGTTGGCATTGGGGTTGAGTGTGGAACAAGTGGCGGTAGCTCTCGATTTAACAGTGGCGCAAGTACAGCAAACAGCCCAGAATCAGTCTAGCTGATATTAGACGCAAGCAGAGTCTAATATCAGCTAGTGCGTAGGCTAGGCCTACGCACTTAAAATCTGGGTTACATCTTATCATTTATCCAAGGGGTTGATTCTCATCACATTGACGTGAATACTGGAATTTCAAATCATTTTGCCGTTCCCTATCTCCTCTATACACAATCGGGCAAAACTTAGTATTAGCGCTCATACAATCCATGTGTGGTGTTTTAGCACACACCACGAGTAGTCCACCCAGAACAAACAACAAACCACAAATTGCCAGCGTATTAACCCAATAAATTTCCAGCGCTCCGTGAACTACTACTTCTCGTAGTAGAGATACAATTGTTACCTCAACTGCTACTCCTACAGAAATACTATGTTCTTGCAAGTAGATCATTAATAGTCGGAATAACTCGACTAAAATCAACACAAATAGTATTTTTGCAGTCACATGTTTATAGTCTAGTGCCTGCGTGAGGGTAATAAATATCTCCCACAATTGGATCAGCATGACGGCGAACAAACCCAAACACAAGACAATCACAATTAAGTCTTGGAAGGCTTCCATGTTGCGAACAATTGAGTGCCGATCAAGCCAGCGATCGCCAAATAAAAATCGACTCTTCAGGCGCTTTTGCATGTACGTTTTATTCCAATCTGGACAAGTTCAGACAACACCAGCGAGTCAACCCAATAGTTTTATGTTATGCAATATTAAGTTTTTGCGCCTCAGCGAGGTTGGTAATTTAAATTTTGTGCTTGTTGCAACAATTGCTCGGCATTTTTCGCCCATTGGGCATTAGCCTGAGCATTGTATAAATCTCTAGCAAATTGCAATACTTGTACTGCATCTCCATATTGCTTTAACTGCATAAAAACTAACCCTGCACCATAATAAGCATTGGGATAGTTAGAGTTAGCTTCGGCTGATTTTCTAAAAGCCTCTAATGCCTCTTGTGATTTATGTTGGTTAAACCAAATTGAACCGAGATTGTAGTAAGCTTCTGGATACTTCGGATTAATTTTTACTGCCTGATTAAAGGCATCTCTGGCTTGATCAAGTTTACCTTGTTGGAGATAACATATCCCTATATGGTAAGGAGGTTCTGGTGCATTTTTGCTATATTCTATGGCTTTTTTAAAAGATGCGATCGCTCGCTCACAATCTCGTTGCTGTTCTCGTACCAATCCCAAGTTATAGTGGGCAAATCCTAGTTTGGGATCAAGTTCCAACGCTCGTTGTAAATAATCATTAGCTAACTGTAAATTATTGCCTTCTAACAACGCACCACCTAAATTAGCAAAAGCTGGAGCAAATTTAGGATCGGCTTGTGTTGCTCGATAAAATGCATCCGCAGAGGGTTGTAATTTTCCCGTTTGTCGGAATGCTAGCCCTAAATTATAGTACGCTGGTGCTAATGTCGGATCTAATTGAGTTGCTTTTTTAAAGGCCGCGATCGCATCTTGTACCTTTCCCGCCTGAATTGCTTGTAAACCTTGGTTTAACCAGTCTAGGGCAGTTTTAGCATTCGATTGTGCCAGTTTTGAGGCGACAGGAGGAGATAGAGAAACAGAGGGGAAGGAAATGCTAACAACCAGTGAAGTCAAACTTACTAACCCGGCTATGCGATATTTAGAGAGTGATAATCCCATTGATTTTCTGACTCGCAACACTTTCAGTTAAATTTACTTCATAAAAAGTTTTTTACAAAAGTTTTTTATTTGGCATGAAAGTTTGTGATACTTAACTTTTCTTAAGCTAAATCTTACGACAGGCTACAATTGTTTTAACTTTCGATTAAAGGGAGCATAATAACAAATTAAAGAAGGGGTAATTTTGACTCCAGAGAACCATTTTTTATCCCTGATATATACAGCAGAATAATGCGGTTACGAAAGACTTACCGCAAGGGAGGTTTTATGAACGAAAAAGTAAAATCGGGTTCGCGGAATGTTGCAATTGTCGGGCCTTATTTAAGTGGAAAAACCACTCTACTAGAAAGCTTGTTATTTGTCACAGGGGCAATTTCCCGCAAAGGGAGTGTTAAGGACAGCAATACAGTGGGAGATTGTGCTGCCGAGTCGCGCGATCGCCAGATGAGTGTAGAAGTCAGCGCCGCTAGCACTGAGTATAACGGTCTTCGCTTCACTTTTATTGATTGTCCGGGAAGTGTAGAATTTGCCCAAGAAACTTACAATGCTTTAATCGGAGTCGATGCAGCAATTGTAGTTTGCGAACCCATCCGCGATCGCGTCCTCACCCTTGCCCCTCTATTTAAATTCCTGGACGATTGGGAAATTCCTCACCTCGTCTTTGTAAATAAAATGGATCGGGCAAATATTCACGTTTTGGAAACGTTACACGCCTTGAAAGCAGTTTCTAGCCGTCCTTTGGTAGCGCATCAATATCCCATCATGAACGGGGAACAACTCACCGGCTTTATTGATATGGTGAGTGAACAGGCATATAAATATCATCCAGGCGCACCTGCTGATCCTATTCCCTTCCCCGAAAGTTTAAAAGAAGAAGAACATACAGCACGGGCAGAAATGCTCGAAGCCTTAGCAAATTTTGACGACCATTTACTCGAAGAACTTTTAGAAGACATCGAACCACCCCAAGAAGAAATCCTCAAAGATTTAAAAATGGAATTAGGGGCAGATTTAGTAGTGCCCGTTTTCTTTGGTATTGCAGAACAAGATTATGGTGTTAGACCTCTATTAGAAGCCTTGTTACGGGAAGCCCCCGAACCAGAAACCACAGCAGAACGTCGTTTAAAAAACATCAAAGGTGATACAGCTTTAGCACAGGTATTAAAAACTTATTACACTCCCCAAGGTGGCAAACTCTCTCTCGTGCGTGTTTGGCGGGGCAAATTAACTGATGGTATTGTCCTCAATGGCATTCGCACTGGTGGAATTTACCGCCTCATGGGACAACAACAGCAGTTCGTTAACCAAGTTAGTGCTGGTGAAATTGTCGCATTGAGCCGTTTAGAAGGAGTCAAAACAGGCGATACAATCTCTATAGAACAGCAGTCGGCAATAAAATTACCCAAAGCTGCACAGTTGGAACCTGTGTATGCTCTCGCCATTACACCAGAAAAGCGTAACGATGAAGTTAAACTCAGCAGTGCCATTACCAAGTTGTTAGAAGAAGATTCCTCACTTGCTTGGGAACAACACGGCGATACTCACGAAGTAATTCTGTGGGGTCAAGGCGAAATTCATTTGCAAGTCACCCTCGACAGACTGCGCCGCAAATATAACTTGCCGATGACAACTCATTTGCCGCAAGTGCCTTACAAAGAAACCATCCGCAAAACGGTGGCTTCAGTTCATGGACGCTACAAGCATCAAAGTGGTGGTCACGGACAGTTTGGTGATGTATTTCTCGACATCAAGCCTTTACCACGCGGTACAGGCTTTAATTTTAATGAAACCATTGTCGGCGGCGTGATTCCTAAACAGTACATTTCTGGCGTGGAAATGGGCGTGCGGGAATTTCTGACACATGGGCCTTTGGGCTTTCCAATAGTGGATTTGGCGGTAACTCTGACTAATGGTTCGTATCACAACGTTGACAGTTCCGAACAAGCCTTTAAGCAAGCTGCCCGATTAGCAATGCAAACGGGGATACCCCAAGGGGAACCTACGCTGTTAGAACCGATTTTGCGGGTGGAGGTGACAACACCTAGCGAATTTACCTCCAAGGTGCTGCAACTGGTGAGTGGTAGACGGGGGCAAATTTTAGGCTATGAGGGTAAAAATGATTGGCAAGGCTGGGATAATGTCTCTGCATACTTGCCACAAGCAGAGATGCAGAATTTTATTGTAGAGCTGCGATCGCTCACTCTTGGCGTTGGTTCTTTCCATTGGGAATATGACCATCTTCAAGAAGTGCCGGAAAAGCTTGCTGAACGTGTGATTCAAAGTAATGGTAATGGTGGTAACAGCAACGGCAAGTAGTTTGGGATTTGTTGGGAATCCATTGACTTTATATTTAAGGACACCCACAAGAGGTGTCCTTGATTTTATGCAGATTTTTCTTCTTTTGTAGTGTTTGCGATTCATAAGCAGGGATTCATATCATGTCCGCTTAATCACTTATCAAAAAACTCTGCGCGTCCTTGCGTCGAGGCGAATATTAGCGATCGCTTAAACATTGGGTCTTGTTTGCTAGGCTAAAGCGGAAGACCCCGCGTCCCCGCGTCGAGGTGAATATTAGCGATCGCTTAAAGATAGGTTTTGTTTGCTAGGCTAAAGCGGAAGATTTAAAATTTAGGTAGATAATCAAGGCTAAATAATCTCTATGGCTCACTCCACTATGTCAACTGTTTATCTTTACTGAGTTATTGGCCTTAGATAAGACTAGACTTTTTCGCTAAATAATAGCGAATTAAATTAATCAAGTAGAAATTATTGAGATTGTAGCTAAACAATGATGCATTTTAAGTTTTCACCCAAAATTCTGCAAAGGCTGGGAGAAGAACTCATTCCAAACCCAGACCAAGGAATCATCGAACTGGTTAAGAACTCTTATGATGCTGATGCTACTGAATGCACAGTAGAACTTATCAAAACTAACGCCATAGGTGGCTTGATTATTATTTCAGATAACGGTGTTGGTATGGATAAAGATGCCATTAGCGAGGGATGGCTGGTGCTAGGCCGCTCGAAAAAAGCTATCCGTGAAGTTACTCAATTAGGTCGCTTACCTGTAGGTAATAAAGGATTAGGTAGGTTAGCGGCTCTACAGATGGGTTCTCAAGTATTATTGAAAACTAGACCTAAAGATGAGCCAGGAGTTGAATATTCTTTAACGATTAATTGGGATGATTTTGAGGAAGCTGATGTATTAGAAGATGTTGCTTTTGATGTCCAAAAAAGTATCACAGATAAAGAGTATGGAACTGATATTATCGTCAGCAATCTTAAAAAGATATTTAATAAACGTGATATCCAAAGACTAGCTAGGGAACTTTTACTGCTAGCAGATCCATTTGACAATCATGTAGGTTTTCGCCTTAAACTTATTGCCCCAGAATTTTCTGAAATTGAAAAACAAGTAAACAATGCTTACTTTGATTATGCCGAATATCATTTGCAAGCTAGTATAAATGAATTTGGGATTGCTGAAGCAAGATTGCTGGACTGGCAGAAGAACGTAATTTTTCATGCAAAACATAATGCTATTTCTCAACAAGAGCTTTACAAAACACCTCGAACAGAATTTGAACTGTGGGTATTCTTTCTAAATCCTCAAACTTTTTCAGCTAGAAAAACTTCTATTTCTTTCACACAAGTTAGAGAATGGCTTGCTCAAGTAGGGAATGTTCGTCTCTACCATCGAGGTTTACGGGTAAAACCCTATGGAGATTCGGACGATGATTGGTTGAACTTAAATTATGCACGAGCAAGAAATCCAGAGGTTCGTCCTTCAACAAAAACAGTTATTGGTAGAGTAATTGTTAATGACCCTGACGATATCTTACTTCAGAAAACTGATCGGCTTGGTTTTATTGAAAATGAAGCTTTTTTAGAGTTAAAACGCTTCGCAGTTGATGTGTTGGAATGGATGGCGAAAGAAAGGCTTAAAGTCACTGAAACGCAAAGACAAAGGATTAAGAAACAAGTTCCTCGTGATCTTACAGAAGCTAAAGCCAGAATTGAAGAAGTTATTGAAGCAGAAGTTCCTCAAGAATCTCGTCCTCAAGTCATAGAAGCTGTTCAGCAATACGAAACTGTAACAGAACGTGAAACCAAGGTATTACGTGAAGACCTTCAGTTGTATCGCAGTCTAGCTACAGCCGGAACAACCGCAGCAGTTTTCGCTCATGAATCTGCTAAACCAGTGACTTCAATTGCAAAAATAGCTAACAGAATAGAAAAAAAGGGTAAAGAAATTCTGGGAGAAAAGTATGAACAATATTTCGGAGAACCAGTTAGAAAGCTTTATCAAGTAAGTAAGTCATTACTACGCTTTTCTAATTTTCCACTGCATCTGTTGAAACGAGAAAAACGTCGTGCAGGTGTTGTAGATGTCCATAGTGTTCTTGATGATATCGTCGCACTTTTTCAAAGTTTTTTTGATGAAGGTGAAATTCAAGTTATCAAAGAAAAAGTTGATACTAAACCTTGCATTTATGGAAGCGAGGCTTTGCTAGAAGCAATTATTACAAATCTTTTAACAAATGCTATAAATGCTTTTAATGTCGAAGGTGGACGCATAGAAGAACGTCAAGTAATTATCAGAACTGAAACTGAAGGAAGTAATTTAAAAATTAAAGTTTTAGATAACGGTTCAGGAATTCATAATATAAAATTAGACGAAATTTGGCTACCTGGTACAACTACTAGGCAAGATGGTACAGGTTTAGGATTGACTATTGTGAGAGATTCTGTAGCTGATATGGGAGGCTCGGTAGATGCAATTCCAAAAGGTGAATTAGGTGGAGCAGAATTTATTGTAGAATTAACACTTATTAGTGAGTAAGTTTTATGAGTATGACACAAGTTTTCAATGATATAAAAATAGCGATAATTGATGATGATAAAAATCTAGCTGAGGTAACAGCTTGGGAAGTAGAAGAAGCAGGCTATCAAACATTTGTATTAGACAATAGACACTTTCACAATGTCAGTGACTTGGTATCACTTATTAGAGAAAATGCTCAAGGTGCTGTGTGTGATCACCGATTGAGTAATTCTGGATTTGCTAACTTTTATGGAGCAGAATTAGTTGCAAATCTATACGATTTTAAATTCCCATCATTGTTAATAACTCAGTATACAGAAATGGATACATCTTTTTCGATTAGAAAATGGAGACACAAAATACCTGTACTACTAAGTCGAGAAGAAGCCGACGCTTCAAGCATTGCTAAGGGAATAGAAGATTGTACCTTAGAACTTTCTGGTAAAATACCGAGTACTAGAAAACCTCGTAGAACGATAGTTAGGATTACTAATATTGATGAAGAATCTCATGAACCTGTTGTAGATGCATTTGTTCCAGGTTGGAATCCCCATAAGGCTGTTCGTTTTCCAGCTTCTCTGATTCCAGAAAATATTAGAGTTTTATTAAAACCAAATATCCGTTTATTTGCTCACGTAAACACAGGAGCAGAAAAATCTGATGACCTATATTTTGAAAAATTTGAATTAGCACCTGAACCCGATGAAGATGATGGACTTGCCTGAATTGATTATTTTAGATGTTGGACATGGAAATTGTGCGTTAATCAGAGATGCAAATGATGCGATGGTTATTGACTGTCCACCTGGGGGTACTTTGGCAGAAACTCTTGAGCATCTATCTATTAAAGAAATTTTACATATCCTCATTTCTCATTCTGATGCAGATCATATTGGAGGTATCATTGACTTACTCTCAAATGAAGATATCAAAATTCACAACGTACATATAAACCCTGATGCAATTAAGAAAAGTGCAATTTGGTTAGATTTACGTATTGCTTTAAAAGACGCACGCCAACGCTTTAGAACTAACGTTTCATCAGAATTGACAACAACAAAAACGGGAAGTTTGAACATTGGTTCAGTTAATATAGAAATCCTTGCACCAACACCTGAATTAAATTTAGGTGGTGCTGGAGGAACAGATTTACAAGGAAGGCGATTAACTTCTAACTCAATATCAGCCGTTATCGGTATAGTTCACGATTCTCACAGAGTGGCTATATTAGCGGCAGATATTGATAATGTAGGCTTTGATAATTTGATTCAAGATCAAAAGAGTTTGAGTGCTGATATACTTATTTTTCCTCATCATGGTGGAAGACCAGGGAGTGCAGATCCTAAAATATTTGCCCAGCAATTTTGCACTTTTATCCAACCAAAGTTAATAATATTCTCAATTGATCGGAATCGTTTTAATAATCCCCGCACAGAAATAGTAGAGGGTATTATTTCTTCAGTTCCAGATGCTCATATTTTATGCACTCAATTATCCCAACAATGTGCTGCTGCTCTTCCTAGTTCAAAGCCTACACATTTAACTAAACTTCCTGCCAGAGGGCTTAATAGTAATAGCTGTTGTGGAGGAACTATTACTCTTAAAATAGATGGTAGCAGAACAAGTTATGCTGAGATGGCTTTACATAAAGAATTTATTGTTAGTCAAGTAGCTAGCCCAATATGTCGAAAGTTTTTATCTATCGTCAAACCAGATAAGTAGGTCGGCGCAAATAAAGCTAACTGGTGTACCCCTTCGGGGAAGCAAGCTATGTGCAACGGGGGTAGGCATCGCTCCAAGGCTGAGATTCCCGACTGATTATAGAATTCGGGAATCTTTTTCAATCTATAAAAGGATTCGTAAATCGCACGCCCTCAACCGTCGCACCTGATGCGAAGTCTTCAGTATAAACTTATAGCTGTAAGTTTCGGGCTAATAACTAAATAGCGTTAAAAATGACAACCAAAGGCAATTTGGTATAAGCAACAGATACCTCAAAGTCGTGTTTGGGTACTTCAAAGTCGTGTTTGGGTACTTCAAAGTCGTGTTTAGGTACTCCAAAGTCGTGTTTAGGTACTTCAAAGTCGTGTTTGGGTACTTCAAAGTCGTGTTTGGGTACTCCAAAGTCGTGTTTGGGTACTTCAAAGTCGTGTTTGGGTACTCCAAAGTCGTGTTGAAGTACTCCTAACTTTGTCGCACCGCGTCAAGTACACAGATGCGATCGCTCACTCTCGGCGTTGGTTCTTTCCACTGGATTAAAGAACTTAGTAAATAGAAAAAATTAAGTATATTTACTAATGCAACCTATAGGATAAACTTCATTAAAATACAAATAACATGATTGAGGTAAATCTAAAAAACTATGGATATTACAAAACTGGACAAAAAATATCAAACCTTTCTATCCAACAAAACAAGGAAGATGGGCTTACGATAAAGTAAGTAATACTTTTGAATTAAATTGGCGAAATAAAAATAACCAAGACGAAAAAAACGCCAATAAGCCAACAGAAGGTGAACTAATTCTTTTAAGACAGCTTGGTAGAGTGACTCACATCGTTAAAATACTTGATAGTCAATTTAGTTATGTTCAAACAAATGCTGAAAATGAATTTAATATTTATCGCTATGTTGAAGTTGTTTGGATAACTGATAATTGGGATAATCCCCCAAGTACTGACGAATTCTTCGAGCCTAAAATTCATTTTCCAATGGGTGGAACTGCATATAGACTAAAAAGTATCAAAGCATTTAAACAACGTTGGGACGAGCAAGGCTTGCTTGAATTTCATAAGCACGTTCAAAAAGAATTAAAGATTGGCTAACATTTTATCATTTACTGCTACGATAACTTCATACCTGCTTTTATAAACCCAGTCGTAGATTGAAGTAATTAGTGATGGTAACACTTCAATTAAGACAATTAAGTGTTCCGCCGGGACATAGAGTAATACTCCACGATGTTAGCTGGCAAGAATTTGAGGCGATTTTAGAAGAACTTGGCGATCATCGAGCCGCTCGATTGGCTTACAGCAACGGAACTTTGGAGATGAGAATGCCGTTACCGAAGCATGAGAAAGCCAAAGTCATCATTGGGGATTTGGTAAAAATTCTGCTGGAGGAGTTAGAAATTGACTGTGAAACATTTGGCTCAACCACTTTCAAACGTGAAGATATGGCTTTTGGTGTAGAGCCTGATGATTCTTTCTACATTCAAAATCATGCTCGGATGATTGGTAAAGAGCGAATAGACTTGACAATTGATCCGCCACCTGATTTAGCAATTGAAGTTGATGTTACTTCCAAAACTCAACTAGATGCTTACGAAGCATTAGGAGTTCCTGAACTGTGGCGATATGAAGATGGCAAGCTAGAAATTAATATTCTTCAGGATGCCAAATATATTAACTCTGAAATTAGTTCTACTTTTCCCAACTTGCCCATTGTTGAAGTAATTCCCCGGTTTGTCGAACAGAGCCGAACTTTAGGTAGAAGTCCAACCCTTAGAGCATTTCGTCAATGGCTAAGAAAACAAATCAACTTAATGTAATCCCTGCTCTTTTAACAACTCATATGCCCAAGCTGCATCAACTTCTCCAAGGGACGGAACTGTTTCACGAGTGTAGTCTATAGCCAAAAGTTTAGAGCAAGCTCAAAAGTTTAGCTGGGATAAAACAGTAACTCAAACTTTACAGGCAGATAAATATGTTGTTGGTTAATAGGCTGCTGTAAAGAGTTATTTTATCTGGAATTACGAATGAAGCGATCGTGAAATATAGTTGAGCGATCGCTCTTATAGAATACAAGTAGTAAGCATAGTAAGCTTGGAAAAGATATCATGTCTCAATCATCTCTCTACGAGCAAGATTTTTTGGCTTGGTTAACCCAGCAGCAATCAGCTTTAGCTAATCGAAATGTGGCAGCTTTAGATTGGGAGAATCTTGCAGAAGAGTTGGATGCTATGGGCATTCGCGAAAAAAATGAGTTGAAAAACCGCTTAGTAGTTTTGTTAGCGCATTTACTAAAATGGCAGCATCAACCTACAAAACGCTCTGTCAGTTGGTTTACAACGATCGCTAACCAACGGGATGATTTACACGATTTACTAGATGAAAACCCTAGTTTGCGTCAATACCTTCCGGATATTTTAATAAAAGCCTATCGTAATGCTCGTCGGGATGCATCAGCAGAAACAGGAATAACTTTAGCTAATTTTGCTGAAAATTGCCCTTATAAAATAGAAGAGATTTTGAATCATCAGTTTTTGTGTAATACTACAGATGATTTTGAGAGAGCAATTGATAAATAATCAACCTCAAGTCAACTGACATGAATAAAACGTTGCTTGGATTAAAATAGGTATTAGTCAGTTAGAAAAAACAGTCGATTATGGAAGAACTATTATTGTTACGTCAACTTATTGAAGAAAAACAATATGAGAAAGCTTTAGAAGTTGTAGACGAACTTGAAGAAATGTCAAGGGAAGATAAATTAAATAAGATTTATAGCTATGCGGTAATTTTGTTGTTGCATTTAATTAAGCAAGAGGCTGAAAAACGCAGTACCCGTTGTTGGGAGTTTTCTATTTATAATGCCAGCAAAGAAATTAAAAGAGTTAACAAACGGAGAAAATCAGGTGGATGCTATGCCAATGAAGAGGAATTAAAAGAAGTTTTAAATGATGCCTTTGATACAGCGCTTAAAAAAGCAGCATTAGAAGCTTTGGAAGGTATATATACAGATAATGAACTGAAGGAAAAGATTGAAGAAGGCCAAATTAAAAGTAAAGCCCTTAGTCTAATTTGCTAATTGATCATTTGGTCATTTTGAGATTATCGCTTTATCACTAGGGCATGAAAGCGATAATCTCAACCTTGAGGAGCGATCGCCAGATTTGTAATAGGCGATTTATACGATGAGCTACGGCTATACTTCTCAACTATATAGCAGTTATAGTTGGATGCAACACATGGTAGGGAACATTGCTCACATGTGTCAACTTAAGCTGAAAACCAGCCTAGAACTAGCTTTTAGAGATTGTCTCGTTCCCAGTCTGAGACTGGGAATGCCCATTGGGAGGCGGAGCCTCCAGAATTAGCGGCAGAGCCGCTTTTGATTTGCATTTCCAGCCTCTGGCTGGAAACGAGGTTTTAAAAGGGTTTTGGCTTAAGTTGACACCAATGAGCAATGTTCCCTACGAGTGGTCTGTATTCCATGCAATTGAGAACTGGAGAACACTGGCTATTTAATTTCCTCAAAATTCTCAATTGTGAGATATTTTTCTTCATCAGCTATCTGACTGTTGTAATCGATATCAATTTGGGTTGGATAGCCGAGTTTAGGACTGTACCGCACATTCAGGCTGAAGGCTTGACGGTTGATAGCATCTTGAATCACATTAAACAGCTTAGGAATTGTTTTGTAGTTTTGAAAGAATTCTGGATTAACTGGTTTACCTGTAGTTACAGAAGTGATGGAAGTTGTTTGACCATTACGTACTTCAATGACTACTGGCCCCCTAGCATCGGGTATACAAAAGCAACTATTGCCCAATGTATAGCGATAGTTGGAAATATTTTGCCGATTCCAGAAACGGCGATTAAATTCTAATCGCCTTGAATTCAAGTTCTTATTCGCTGGCCATTCTGCTATCTCTGTGGGAGATTTGGACATTACTGGTAGGTTCAGACCGAAAGATAGCAATAATCCGGCACTGATAATGATCGGTAAACGCATATCAATCCATTGAAGTTTCAAAGTATTATGTATGTATTATATAGATGAATTCATCTACTTCTTTAAATACACTTTATATTTTGATTAAAATTCATCAATGGATAGCCAAGGGCAAATAACAAATTTCTGACTGTACGGAACTGGTTGGTGAGTGTAGTCTATTGCCAAATCAGATCCGGCGCGTTGACGCAGCCCAAACTAGGCATCGTATAGGCGCGAAAATATTTTCTGTATGCCGTAAAATTCTTACTGTAAAAAAACAAATTCTTTATTTCAAGCATGAACGATTCACAAACTTGGTATATTGTCAAGCATTCTGTTGGGAATTGCGAAATTGTCCCCAGCGACCTAGTTGGAGACGATAATTTAGAGATTATAGAACAGTGGGGGCCTTTTAGTTCGCAAGAAGAAGCGATCGCTCGGCGGGTTGGACTTATAAGGGCTGGAAAGTGCCAACCAGTTTAAGTTAGGAGTCATTCAATTTTGGATTTTAGATTTTGGATTTTGGATTGAAGGAAAAATCTAAAATCGGCAGAGTTTGAAATTGACAATGATGCTTTTTATTCCTAACTCCTCACTATTGACTCCTAACTTTATTTATTCCTAATTTTTCATTTTTCTGCTGTGGATGTGCCCTTAGCAGTAATTTGTTTACCTATGACTTCCACTGCTTTAGCGAATTGGGGGTCTGCTAGGGTAGCGAGTTTGTCACGTCCATGCAGCCACAAGTCCTGCATTTGCGCTTTGGTCAAATCCACCTTCACATCTGGCTCAATGCCTTTATGATTGATATCTCTACCGCTGGGGGTATAGTAATGAGCAATTGTCACCGCCAATCCTGAACCATCTTCCAGGGGACGCACCGATTGCACCAGTCCCTTACCAAAGGTTTGAGTACCAACCAAAGTAGCACGCTTATTATCCTGCAAAGCCCCTGAGAGGATTTCACTTGCACTGGCTGAACCTTTATCTACCAGCACCACCAACGGTTTATTTGTCAAGGCTCGTCCGTTTGCCTCTTCCTTTTCTGCCTCTCCTTGGCGTTCAACGGTGGAGACAATCTTACCTTTATCTATCCACATCCGGGCAATATCAACACTGGAGAAGAGTAATCCGCCCGGATTACCACGCAGATCCAGAATATATCCAGCTACCCGTTTGGTTTCTAAATTTTTGATGGCAGTTTGCATTTCTTTACCAGCATTGGCGCTGAACTGGTTCAGGCGAATGTACCCAAGGTTCCCTGCTGGAGTTTGCTTCAGGGAAAACTTAACTGGATGGATTTCAATCCGCGCCCGTTTGATGTCAAACTCTTTTGTCTGACCGTCACGCTGAATAGTCAGGCTGACTTGTGTTCCTGCTTCACCCCTAATCAAGGATACTGCCTGATTAGTATCCATGCCCTTAGTATCTTTGCCGTCGATTTTGACGATGATATCTTTCGCCAAAACACCAGCTTTAAAGGCTGGTGTATCTTCGATTGGCGCAATTACAACCAGTTGCTTCGTTTTTTCATCCTGACTGATCGTGATCCCAATTCCTGTTAGTTCTCCAGAGGTATCCACTTGCATATTCTTAAATTCCTCTGGGTCCATAAACCGGGTGTATGGGTCTTGTAGCTTTTTGAGCATTTCCCGAATGGACTTATACGCTTCCTGCGGATTACTGTAGGACTTGCTCAAGTACTCCTTACGAACAGCCTGCCAATCTACCTGATTAAAAGTACCGTCTACATATTGGCGCTGAATAATTTGCCAAACTTCATCTACCAATTCTTTGGGACTTGCTTTAAATAAAGCCTGGCCTCGCGAGTGAATGCCAAGGCTAGTAACAGCGATCGTGGAGAGTGTCACTGCCGTAGCACCCAAAACAAGCCTACTTTTTGTAATCACCATAATGACAGCTGGGTCAGAGGGAAAATATATATTCAGTATGCTCAATCTAACACAGGCTACCACTGTACAGACCGAGTATGTATTCTAATTTAAACAAAATACTTGACAATCTGGCGAATTTGAGGATTGGGCATTGGGAATGGGGCATGGGGCATTGGTTATTCTCCTTGTCTCCCTCATCTTCCCCTGCTTCCCCTGCCCCTCTGCTCCCTTTATTTATGGTTCTACCCAGCGTTCATCTGCCTTAATGAGGTTAATTAATTCCTCTACACCTTTGTCTTCTGGGACTTTTTTAATTTCTTCTCGGCCACGATACAAAGAAATGTAACCAGGTGTTTTGCCAACATAACCATAGTCGGCATCTGCCATTTCTCCGGGGCCATTGACAATGCAACCCATAACTGCAATGTCAAGACCTGTTAAGTGTTTAGTGGCTTCCCGGACTTTGTGCAGTACTTCCTCTAGGTTAAACAAAGTGCGTCCACAGGAAGGACAGGCAACGTATTCCACCATCGTTTTTCGCAATCCCAAAGCTTGGAGAATGCTGTAACAAACGGGAATTTCTTTTTCTGGTGCTTCTGTAAGTGAGACGCGAATTGTATCGCCAATGCCATCAGCAAGTAAGGTTGCAATACCAGCCGTGGATTTAATTCGCCCGTATTCGCCATCACCGGCTTCTGTAACGCCTAAATGTAACGGGTAATCCATACCCAGGTCATCCATGCGCTTGGCTATCAGGCGATAGGCGGCTAGCATCACTGGCACTCGTGAGGCTTTCATGGAAATAACCAAGTTGCGGAAATCCAACGATTCACAGATGCGAATGAATTCTATGGCAGATTCCACCATTCCTTCGGGGGTGTCACCGTAGGTAAATAGCATTCTTTCAGCAAGGGAACCGTGATTTACCCCAATTCGCATCGATTTACCTTGGTCGCGCAAAGAAACTACCAGGGGTTCTAGGGTTTCGCGGATTTTATCGCCAATTTCGTCAAATTCGGTTTTAGTATACTCGCTTCGATTGATGTTTGGCTTTTCAAACACATACAAGCCCGGATTAATCCGCACTTTTTCTATGTGCTTGGCGACTTCCACAGCGATTTTTAGCCCATTGTGATGGACATCAGCCACAATTGGCACGTCTTGGTAAGTTTTAATTAATTTTTGTTTAATTTCTGCTAAAGCTTTAGCATGAGCCATACTCGGCACTGTGACGCGGACAATTTCGCAGCCAATTTCGTGCAGACGACGAATACCAGCCACGGAACCATCAATATCAAGAGTGTCTTCGTTAATCATTGACTGCACCACAACGGGGTAGCCGCCGCCAATGGTGACATTTCCCACCTTTACAGGGCGGGTTTTACGCCGCTTGATAGTTGTATCAAAGGTGGGTTGATCTACTGTGGTGTTAGAAGTTGTAAGAGTCGGTAGAGTTTGCATAACCCTATCAGGTAAATTTGCTGTAGCTAAAATATCAGGTTTGATAAGTCTCTGTTTCCCAGATTGCCACAGCTAGTGGCTCTTTTGGGCAATTAAGTCGAAAAAAAATGGAGAATGAAACAGCAGAAGAAATAATGAGCTATTCAGAGGTTTTGCTCATTTTTAATGATATATTGCTTAAAAATCCTTTTAACTGAGTAGTTTGAGTAGCGATCGCACAGGAAAGCTTAACGAAGCGATCGCCTTATTACTGAGTCATAAATACTACTATAACCACAGTAATTCTATAATCTAACCTGCAATATCTGTAATATCAAGTTCGGGTGATAACTTATAATAAAATCTATGAATGTAGGTTGGGTTGAACGGCAGTGAAACCCAACATGAACATGAACCCAATGTTGGATTTCGTTCCTCAAACGCATAAATTATTGATCATCAAAATCAGTGAATTCATCATCACTTAACATCTCGATTTCTAACATAGATTCATCAACCACTTCAGGATCTTCAACCTCATGTAGTTGATTTTCTTCAATTCTCTTTTCTGGCATGATAGTGTTGCATAAGATAGCGCCCTGCAAGTCTGTATCTCTCAAATAAGTATCTCGCAAGTCTGTATTTGTGAGGTTAGCATTCCTTAAGTCTGTGCATATTAAGTTAGCACCTCTTAAATTACTGCCACTCAGATTTACATCTTTCAAGTCAAGATTCCTGAGATTACAACCGCTAAAATCTAGTCCACTTAAGTCAGCACCGGGATATATGCGAATTACACCTGGCGGATCATTTGCTGCTGTATCTTTAAAACCATCAGAATTGTAGTAAATAGCGTCAGTTAAATTTGCTCCACAGTTATTTATTTCATTGGTATCGTCAACATATAAAACAGTATGCTTAAGATAAACTTTTTTCAAGTAATGCTTAAATCTTACTACAAACCAACTATCAATATTTGCTTTTTCCCAGTTAGTATCACTGAGATTTACACCCTGCAAGCCGATTGAAGTTAATAGAGCTTGACTCAAATCAGCACCAGTTAAATTAGAACCTTCAAAAGAGGACTGAAATGCACACATACCTCTCAAGTTAGCACCTGTTAAATTGCATTCATCAATTCGAGTATGATCTAGGTTTACTCCACTCAGGTTAGCTTCTTGCAAGTTGCTACAAGTGATGTCAGCATAGCCTAAATTCACATTACTGAGATTCGCCTTGCTGAGGTTGACACCATACAACTCAACACCTTTTAGTTTGACACCACTTAGGTCAACTCCTGAAAAGTCTCTCTCACCTGCGGCGTAGCGTTTCAGTAATTCATCTCGGTTCATAAGAGCGATAACTTCGTTAAGCTTTGCTAACGCTAAATTTATATTTTCATAATACAAATATACTATTGAATACACAGATTACACACACCACCAGCTAAATTAGACTTATCACCAAATTCTTTGATGCCCATGCTAGAAAAAACATCTACATTCCAGAAAGCCATAGAAGCGGTAGAAGCATTAGATCCAGAAGCTCAGGCTATTCTTGTAGATATTATCCAAAAGCGCCTCAAACAACAACGACGAGATGACTTATTAAAAGAAATCGCGCAAGCAGAGAGTGATTATGCTCAAGGTAATGTCCGGCGTGGTTCAGTTGCAGATTTGATGGCGGAGTTAGACGAGTGAAAAATTTGGTTTGGAGTCCGACTTTTGTTCGTGCTTTTAAGCGTGTAGTCAAGAAAAATCCTGAGTTACGTTCTCAAATTGAGCAAGTATTACAACAAATCGCAGAAGACCCTTTTCAACTCAGTTTATGTAGTCACAAGCTAAAAGGTGATTCATCGGGTAGATACTCATGTTCAATTGATTATCGGAATCGGATTTTATTTAAATTTGTTACAAATACTGAATCACCAGAGGAAGAAATTTTGTTGCTAACTTTAGGTTCCCACGATGACGTTTACTAAATTTAGCATTATTTTTAACTAAGGCTTACCTAATAATTAGAAAATAAGTACAGATTTTAGATGAACACCCAAATAATAACCCAACTATCCATTCCTCCGCACTTTAACCCCGATAAAGTCGGCGAAGTCTGGCGCGTATCTTACCAAGAACGTGCCGCCGAAGCTGAAATCTGGGCAAAACAACACGATATCAAACCTGCATCTTTAGATAAAACCAGCATTTGCTTACTATTAATTGATGTCCAAAATACCTTCTGTATTCCTGGATTTGAATTATTTGTAGGTGGAAAATCCGGTACTGCGGCGGTGGATGATAACGTCAGATTGTGTGATTTTATCTATCGCAACTTGGGAGTAATTACAAAAATCGTACCTACTTTAGATACTCATACAGCAACGCAAATTTTCCATCCAATCTTTTGGGTGAATGCCGCCGGAGAACATCCTACGCCAGCAGCGACTAGCATCACTGCTGAAGATATCGAACAAGGTATTTGGAAAGTTAACCCAGCAGTTGCTGATAGTGTTACTAATGGGGATTACGAATTATTAGAAAAACACGCTTACCATTACGTCAAGCAACTAAGTCAGGACGGTAAATATCCTCTCATTGTTTGGCCTTATCATTCTATGTTGGGTGGTATTGGTCATGCTTTAGTTTCATCGGTAGAAGAAGCGATATTTTTCCACTGTATTGCTCGTCAGAGTCAAACACAATTTGAAATCAAAGGTGAAAATCCCTTAACAGAAAACTATTCCATCTTACGTCCAGAGGTGTTGGAAGATTTTGAGAAACGTCCACTTGCTCAAAAGAATACACGCCTGATAAAACAACTTTTAGAATTTGATGCTGTGATTATCGGTGGTCAAGCTAAAAGTCACTGCGTTGCCTGGACAATCGACGATTTATTAACAGAAATTAAACAGGTAGATGCTGCCCTTGCTCAAAAAATATATCTGCTAGAAGATTGCACTTCCCCTGTTGTTGTTCCCGGTGTTGTCGACTACACAGAACAGGCAGATGCAGCATTTACAAGGTTTGCAGAAGCAGGAATGCACATCGTAAAATCTCGCGAAAATATAGCACAATACGGTTCAGTTAAGGCTTAACTCTTTGTCAAATTCAATTTTTTTAACGAACCGCAAAGGACGCAAAGAACGCAAAGGAAGAGAAGGAAGAAAGGAGGAAATGCTTAACTGAACTGTATTGAAATATAGCATCCTTTTTTTAACGCAGAGAGTCACAAAGGTGTCGCAGAGAAATACAGAGATTTCCTCCGCGTTCCTTTGCGCCTCTTTGTGTTTCAAAACAACCCTCATTTCTTCAAATAACCCTTTGGATCTTCGGCTACCCAACCCAGAGATGAGCTAGAACGCACTTCAAAATGGAGATGCGGTTGAGTGGATGTTGGTTTCCCACTAGTGCCTACCGTTCCCAGTAAGTCTCCTTTTTTCACTTGCTGACCGACAGTAACTTTGATACTGTCAAGCTGGGCGTAGCGGCTTTGGAGTCCGCCACTGTGGTTAATAATGACCAACTTACCATAGGAACCTTGATCGTTGGCAAAGGCTACAGTTCCAGATGCGATCGCTAGCACATCAGTACCAACTGGTGCTAATAAGTCAACACCACTATGAAAGAAAACTTCACCTGTCGCGGGATTAATTTGCCAGCCGTAAGCTAATCCGATCGTTGCCACTTGTGCCAAAGGATATCCAGATAGGGATGCACGGTTTGGCGTACCTGTATTAGTAGGTAAAGGCGACTTAGTTACAACACCATTGGGCGACCAATTTACCCCCGGAACAAACACAATTCTGGGGTCTTGTTGGCAGCCATTCACCTCGAAAAGGCTATCAGCACGAACTTTGTATTTTGCCGCCACTTGTCGCCAAGTTTCACCGCGAGGCACTTCGACTACAACCCCATTGTAGGGAGGAATTTGAAGTACACTACCAACGGCTACGTAGCTAGAACCCGCCGCAGCGATCGCACCGTTCTGCAAAGCTGGATTCATGCCAATAATAGTTGTAGGTATGAGATTGTAGCGCTGCGCTATGCTCTCCAAAGTTTCGCCACGAACAACTTTATGGCGTTGGAAGCGAGATAAGGCTGGAGTTGGGCAACCACTGACAGCAGCGTTGGCGCTGTTGGTGT
This sequence comes from Nostoc sp. NOS(2021), assembly GCF_017115025.1. Classification (GTDB taxonomy): domain Bacteria; phylum Cyanobacteriota; class Cyanobacteriia; order Cyanobacteriales; family Nostocaceae; genus Nostoc. The sequence continues at coordinate 73,811 of NZ_JABXKM010000306.1, forward strand.
TTGCCAGTATGCTTACTAGGCCCAAGGCGCTAACTAAGCTACAGAGAAACAGTTGACGAAAAGGTGAAGTCATGTAT